>JBKOZW010000066.1:0-5429 GCA_046726095.1 Actinomycetota bacterium | reverse complement strand
ATCGTCGCGCACGTGGATCACGGGAAGACAACGCTCGTCGACGCGATGCTCCGCCGATCCGGCGCGTTCCGCGCGAACCAGGACGTCGCCGAGCGCGTGATGGACTCGATGGACCTGGAACGCGAGAAGGGCATCACGATCCTCGCCAAGAACACGGCCGTCACGTGGCGAGGGGTGAAGATCAACATCGTCGACACGCCCGGGCATGCGGACTTCGGCGGCGAGGTCGAACGCGCCCTCACGATGGTCGACGGGGTCCTGCTCCTCGTCGATGCGTCCGAAGGGCCGCTCCCGCAGACGCGGTTCGTGCTCCGGAAGGCGCTCGAGGCGCGGCTGCCGGCGGTCCTGATCGTCAACAAGGTCGACCGGCAGGACGCGCGTCCCGAAGAGGTCGTCCTCGAGGTCGAGGAGCTCTTCTTGGATCTGGACGCCGACGAACACCAGATCGCGTTCCCGATCCTGTTCGCGAACGCGCGGACGGGGGAGTGCGGCTCCGCCGCGGACGCGCTGGAGCCCTCGCTCGACCCGCTGTTCGAGACGTTGCTCGAGCACGTCCCCGCGCCCGTCTTCGAGGCCGACGCGCCGCTACAGGCGCTCGTGACCAACCTGGACGCCTCGCCGTACGTCGGCAGGGTCGCGCTCTGCCGCGTCCGCAACGGGTTCCTCCGCCGGGGCGATCCCGTCGCGTGGTGCCGGATCGACGGCTCGATCGAGCGGGCGAAGGTCGCCGAGCTCTACCTCACGGATGCTCTCGAGCGCGTTGAGGCGGACCAAGCGGGGCCGGGCGACATCTGCGCAGTCGCGGGGATCGCCGAGATCACGATCGGCGAGACGCTCGCCGATCCCGACGATCCGAGGCCGCTCCCCGTCGTCCGGGTGGACGAGCCGTCCCTCAGCGTGACGATCGGGATCAACACGTCGCCGTTGAGCGGACAGGACGGGACCAAGGTGACCGCCCGGCTGCTGAAGTCCCGGCTCGATAAGGAGGTCGTGGGCAACGTCTCGATCCGGGTGCTCGAGACCGAGCGTCCCGAGCTCTGGGAGGTGCAGGGGCGGGGCGAGCTGCAGCTCGCGATCCTGGTCGAGGTCATGCGGCGCGAGGGGTTCGAGCTGACGGTCGGCAAGCCGCAGGTCGTCACGAAGACGATCGAGGGGAACATCCACGAGCCGATGGAACGCGTCGCGATCGACGCGCCCGACGACTACCTGGGCGTCATCTCGCAACTCCTCGCGCTCCGCCGAGGACGGATGGAGCAGATGGTCAACCACGGGACCGGATGGGTCCGGATGGAGTACGTCGTCCCGGCACGCGGTCTGATCGGGTTCCGCACCGAGTTCATGACGGAGACACGGGGCACGGGGCAGCTCCATCACGTGTTCGAGGGGTACGAGCCGTGGCACGGCGATCTGCGCACGCGGCCGACGGGCTCGCTCGTGGCCGACCGCCGCGGCCTCACGACGCAGTTCGCGTTGCTCAACCTCCAGGAGCGAGGCGTGCTCTTCGTCGGTCCGGGCGAGGAGGTCTACGAGGGGATGATCGTGGGCGAGAACGCGCGTGCGGACGACATGGACGTGAATCCCACGAAGGAGAAGAAGCTCACGAACATCCGTCAGTCGACCGCGGAAGAGCTCGTCCGGCTGATCCCCAAGACGCAGTTGTCGCTCGAGCAGGCGCTCGAGTACATCCGTGAGGACGAGTGCGTCGAGGTCACGCCGGCGACCGTTCGACTCCGGAAGGTGCTGCTGTCCCAACAGGATCGCGTCCGGGCGAGTCGCAGGGCGAAGCCTTAGACGCGGCGGCGCATCGTGAGGATGCCCCCGATCAGCACGCAGGCGGTGCCGGCCACCACGACCCAGAACCCGATCCCGATCGACGCCTCGATCCCGTGTGACCTCGCCAGGTCGAGGTCGTCCTGTAGCCGGCCCCAGTGGGTGGCGATGAGGAAGGCGAGGATCAGGCCACCGACCAGCGGGGTCCCGAACCGGAACGTGAACCGGTCCGGTCTGGTCATCGCGAGCCCGCGGACGATCGCGAAGCCGCCGAGGATGTAGAAGCCCCATCCGGCCAGGTCGCTCCCCTTGGCCGAGACCGTGTCCGCGGGGCCCGTGAGGGTGAGCCAGGGCAGCAGGATCCCGACGATAACGAGGACCCCTCCGGCCAGTACGAACCAGCCAGCGTTCGGGTCCCCGGCCGGCCGCGCCGGAGGCGGCGCCGGACCACGGCCGGTCTCGGCGGACAGCCCCGGCTCGGGCGGCTCCGGGAGCGGTCGATCGGGCGGCGGTGGGGTCGTGGGCGGCTCGTCCATGCGGGCGATGGTCGTGCACCACGACGGGTCACGCAAGCCTCACGAGGCCGCGGCGCCTACCATCACGGCCGTGCCCCGACGGACGATCGCCGGCGACCTGCCGGCCCCGATGCTGGCGAAGATCCAGGACGACATCCCGCGTGGCGAGGGCTGGACGTACGAGCCCAAGTGGGACGGGTTCCGGACGATCGTCGCCTTGGACGGCGACGATGTCCGGCTCGTGAGCCGCGACGGGCGGCCGCTCGGCCGGTACTTCCCCGAAGTCGTGGCGCTCGTGGCCGAGCGGCCGCCCGCCACCGGGTACGTCGCCGACGGCGAGATCCTGGTGATCCGCCCGTCGGGGATGGAGTTCGATCAGCTCCAGCTCCGGCTGCATCCGGCCGAATCGCGGGTTCGCAAGCTCTCCGGCGAGATCCCGGCCACGCTCGTGCTGTTCGATCTGCTGCGCGCCGACGGCGAGGACCTGTCGGGACTTCCGCTGGCGCGGCGCCGGGAACGCCTGCGAGGACTGGCAGGGTCGATCGGTGCGGACCCGACGCCGGACGATCTCGATGCGGTCCCGCCGGGCCCGGACCTGCTCGTGGCTCCCTGGACCGCGGACATCGCGCTCGCGGAGGCTTGGTTCGCCGACGAGGCGGGGGTCGGTCAGGACGGCATCGTCGCCAAGCTCGCCGACCAGCCGTACGTGTCCGGCGAACGCGGCTGGGTCAAGGTGAAGCACCGAACGACCGCCGATTGCGTGGTCGGCGGCTATCGGGTCGCGAAGGACGGCAACGGCGTGGGAAGCCTGCTCCTCGGCCTCTACGACGACGAGGGGAACCTCCACTACGTCGGGCACACCTCGTCGTTCAAGGCCGCCGAGCGGAGGGAGCTCCGCGAGATCCTCGCGCCTCTCGAGGGCGGCGCTCCGGGATTCGGGGGCCAGAGCTTCGAGGGTGTGCGGGCTCCGGGCGGACCGAGCCGTTGGTCAGGAGGCAAGGACACCGAGTGGATCGGCGTCGAGCCGTCCCTCGTCTGCGAGGTGTCGTTCGATCGCGTCCAGTACGGGCGTTTCCGGCACGCTGCGAGGTTCGAGCGCTGGCGGCCCGACCGGAAACCGGAGACGTGCACCTGGGCCCAGCTCGGGATGGAACCGCCGAACTGGGGCTGAGAGTGCGGCTCAGCCGATCTCTTTCACCACGCGGAGCACGGTGTCACCGATGTCGGCCGGGTTCCAGACGACACGGTGTCCGAGCGCCTCGATCGCATCGAGCTTGGCGGTCGCCGTATCGCTGTCGCCGCTGATCACCGCGCCGGCGTGACCCATCCGCCGGCCGCGGGGAGCCGACGCGCCGGCGATGCAGCACACGAGCGGCTTCGTCATGTACTGCGTCGCCCACGAGGCGGCCTCGACCTCCTGCCGGCCGCCGATCTCGCCGATCATGACGACCACGTCCGTGTCGTCGTCGTTCTCGAACGCCTCCAGCACGACGCGGAAGTCGGTCCCGTTCACGGGGTCGCCCCCGATCCCGACGCACGTCGACTGTCCCAGACCCAGCTTGGTCATCTGCGAGACCGCCTCGTAGTTGAGCGTCCCGCTCCGCGACACGACCCCGATCCGTCCGGGCGCGTAGATGTGCGACGGCATGATGCCGACCTTGCACTCGCCGGGCGTGATGATCCCGGGGGAGTTCGGGCCGATGATCGTGGTCGAGCGGCCCGCGAGGTACCGCTTGGTTCGAACCATGTCCTGGACGGGAACGCCGTCGGCGATGATCACGGCCACGTCGATGCCCGCCTCGATCGCCTCGTAGAGGCCGTCGACCGCCACCTGGGGCGGGACGAAGATGCCGCTCACGGTCGCGCCGGTCTCGCGCACCGCGTCCGCCACGTTGTCGAACACCGGCAGGTCCAGGTGCGTCGTGCCGCCGCGTCCCGGAGTGACGCCGCCGACGATCTGCGTCCCGAACGACATCGCCTCGCGGGCGTGGAAGGTCGCATGCGTGCCCGTGAAGCCCTGGATCAGGACGCGCGCGTCGCGGTGGACGAAGACGCTCACGCGGCACCGTCCAGGGATGCGACGGCCTTGGCCGAGGCGTCGTCCAGGTCGTCCGCCCGGATCAGCGCGAGACCGCTTCCTTCGAGGATGCGGCGCCCCTCCTCGACGTTCGTGCCCGCGAGCCGAACGATCACGGGCACGCCGATCCGTTGATCGCGCGTCGCCTGGACGACACCCTGGGCGATCCAGTCGCACCGGTTGATCCCCGCGAAGATGTTGACCAGGATCGCTCGCACGTCCGGGTCCTTCAGCACGATCCGGAACGCGTTCGCGACCTTCTCCGGAGAGGCTCCACCCCCGACGTCGAGGAAGTTCGCGGGTCGGCCGCCGTGCACGACGATCGCGTCCATCGTGGCCAACGCGAGGCCCGCGCCGTTCACGATGCATCCGACGGTCCCGTCGAGCGCGATGTAGTTCAGCCCGTGCCTCGACGCCTCGATCTCCTTGGCATCTTCCTCGTCGGGATCGCGGAGCTCGGCGATCCCGCCCTGGCGGAACAGCGCGTTGTCGTCGAACTGCATCTTGGCGTCGAGCGCGACCATGTCGCCGTCCTCGGTCACGATGAACGGGTTGATCTCGAGCAGCAGGCAGTCCTTGTCGCGGAAGAGCCGGTAGATCCGCTGCAGCAGGCGCGTGAAGCTCGCTGCCCGCGTCCCCATGCCGATCGCGGTCGCGACCTTCCGGCACTGGAAGTCGAGCAGACCAACGCCGGGGTCGACGTGTTCGGTGTGGATGGCGTCGGGCGTCCTCGTCGCGACGTCCTCGATGTCCATGCCGCCCTCGGCGCTCGCGACCACCACGATCTTCTGCGAGACACGGTCCACCGCGAGGGCCAGGTAGAACTCGCGATCGATCCGCGCCGCGCGCTCCACGAGGACCCGACCCACCCGCTGCCCGGCCGGGCCCGTCTGGTCGGTCACGAGCGTGGAGCCGATCATCCGCCCGGCGAGCTCGGCGACGCGCTCGGGGGAGTTCGCGAGCTTCACCCCACCGCCCTTGCCGCGGCCGCCCGCGTGGACCTGCGCCTTCACGACCCAGCGGCTGCCGCCGAGGTCCTCGGCCACGCGGGCGGCCGCGCGCTCGGT
>JBKOZW010000065.1:0-8004 GCA_046726095.1 Actinomycetota bacterium | reverse complement strand
ATCAAGGTCGCGATCGGCTCCGCGTTCCCGGCCGTCACCGGGCGCGCGGCGCTCGTGATCGGTCGTGAGCTCTCGACGGGGAACACCGTCGAGGTCAAGGTCGACGAGGACGAGGTCCGCCAAGCGATGTCCGTACCGGTGGGGCGCATCATCGAGGGAGCACAGCGGACCTTGGCGGACGCTCCGCCCGAGCTCACCCACGACGTGCTGGAGACGGGCATGTTCCTGACCGGCGGCGGGAGCCTGCTGAAGGGCATCGATCAGCTCCTGTCCGAAGAATGCGAGGTGCCGGTCCACGTCGCCGAGCGGCCCCTCGAGACGGTCGCGGTCGGTGCGGGCCACATGCTCGAGCATCTCGAGGAGTACCGCTCGGCCTTCCAACTGGTTCGGCCGGCGGCCCCCCGCTGACCGAGGAGGAGGATCCGAGTGACGTTCTCGATCGTGGGGTTCGACCCCGGCAACGGCGACCTCGGCGTCGCGGTGGCCTCGAAGTTCCCGTGCGTCGGCGCGGTCGTCCCGTGGGCGAGAGCCGGCGTGGGCGCGGTCGCGACGCAGGCCTGGGCGAACACGGACCTGGGTCCCGACGGATTGCGGTTGATGGCCGGCGGGATGCCTGCCTCGTCGGCGCTCGACGCGGCGCTCGAGGCCGACGACGGGCGCGACGAGCGCCAGGCCGGTTTCGTCGACTCGCGCGGGGGCGCCGCGACCTTCACGGGATCCGGGTGCGTCGACTGGGCCGGCGGTGCGACGGGTGAGCATTTCGCCGCGCAGGGGAACATCCTCGCGGGGGAAGGCGTGGTGTCCGCCATGGCCGAGGCGTTCGTGGCGACGGAGGGGGATCTGTCCGACCGGCTGCTTGCCGCGGTGCGCGCGGGCGACGCCGCCGGCGGCGACCGTCGCGGGAAGCAGTCGGCGGCCATGCTCGTCGTGCGCGCGGACGGCGGCTACGAAGGTCGCAACGATCGGTACATCGACCTGCGCGTCGACGATCACCCGGACGCTCCGGCCGAGCTCGCGCGCCTGTTCACCGTGTGGGACGACACGATGCTCGTGCGGCACGATCCACCGCTCGAAGCCACGGCGGAGCTGGTCGGGGAGATCCAGCGACGTCTCGCGGCGCTCGGCCGATACGCCGGCGCCGCGGACGGCTCCTACGACGACGAGACGCGGGGCGCGATCGAGGACTGGGCCGGCTGGTACAACCTCGAAGGGCGCCTACGCGACGACGACCAGATCTCCCAGCACCTGGTGATGGAGCTGCGGGATACCACCCCCGAGGTGTCCTGACCGCTAACCGACCGATCGATCGATCAGCCTCACCAGGAACGAGATCCCGAGGTACGTCCCGAGGGCGAGCGACACGGCCCCGACGATGACGGCGATCACCAGACCGAGCGCGCCGGCCAGCCGGGATTCCCAGCTGGCGCGGATGTCCGTCACCGGGACGTAGCTCTCCCCGGCGCCCGGCACCGGAACCCCGACCGGCTGCGTCCCTCGATGCCGCGGGGCGGCAGTGGGCGCGGCGGTCTGGCGCAGCGTCGCGCGGAACGCGGCCGCGCCCACGGCCACCGCCACCAGCAGCACCAACAGGTATGCCATCGGAGGCCGAGCGTACTCCCGGCGGGCCGGCCAGGCGAGGAACCGACGCCGCCGCGTGAGCGAAGCATCCGTAGGATGGCTGCCCGCATGCGCCGCCCGCGTCATCCCTTCCGTATCGCCGCCGTGGTCGCCGTCGCCGCGCTCCTGGTCGCGGCGGCCTGGATCCAGCTGCCGTACTACGCCGTCGGGCCGGGGCCAGCCCGATCAGTGATGCCGCTGATCACGTTCAGCGGGCGTCCGCGCTACGAACCGGCCGTGGGCAGCGACCTGGAGATGACGACCGTGCGGTACTACCAGGTGAGTCCGCTCCAGGCCGTCGCCGTGTGGCTCGAGCCCGACTGGTCGCTGGTCTCACGGGATCTGCTGTATCCCACCGGCGACATCGCCCTGGAGAACCAGCGGTCCATCTCCCAGATGGACCAGAGCAAGATCGACGCGACCTCGGTGGTCCTCCGACGCGTCACGGACTACCCGAAGCAACACGGTACGGGGGCGTTGATCGAGTCGACGGTGCCGGAGTGTTCGGCGGACGGCCGCCTGTTCCCCGGCGACATCATCACGGCGATCGACGATCAGCCGGTCCGCGACACCCACGATGTGCGGCGCATCCTGCATCGTGCCGACGAGGGCGAGCCGCTGTCGTTCACGCTCGACGTCGATGGCACCGTCGAGCACGCGACGTTCACGCGCAAGCCGTGCGGTCCCCACGGCGAACTCCTCGTCGGTTTCAGCTCGCTCGACGCGTTCCCCTTCCCCGTCTCGATCTCGAGCGACGACATCGGCGGTCCGTCGGCCGGCTTGATGTGGGCGCTCGGCCTCTACGAGCTGTTGACCCCGGGCGACCTGGTCGCGGGGCGGACGATCGCCGGAACCGGGACGATCGACCTCTCGGGGGAGGTCGGTCCGATCGGTGGGATCCGGGACAAGGTCATCGCCGCCGAGCAGGCGGGCGCGCAGATCTTCTTGGCGCCTGCCCGGGACATGCCCGAGCTCCAGGGCGTCGATACGGGCGACATGCAGGTGGTCTCGGTGGCCACCTTCGCCGAGGCCCTCCGATCCCTCCAGCCGGGCGGAGCGACCACGTGAAGTAGGCTGCAGCCGATGTCGACGATCCGTCTCCCGACCCGAACGCGTCGGTGGCCGCTGGTCGTGATCGGCATCGTCGTGCTGACGATCGTCCTGTTCACGGCGCTGTCCGGCTTCGTGATCGATCTCCTCTGGTACCGGGAGATCGAACAGTCGACCGTGTTCTGGACGGTCCTGCGCACCAAGATCGTCCTCGCCGTCGTGTTCGGACTGCTGTTCTTCGGGATCCTCTACGTGAACCTGTTGATCGCGCGCCGGATCCGTCCGACCACGCGCGTGCTCTCGCCGGACCAGGAGGTCCTGGAGCGCATCCGCGACGTGACCGATCCGCTGCTTCGGTGGGCGATCCCGCTCGGGTCGGCGGTCCTCGCTTTCCTGGTCGCCCTCGGCGTCACCGGCCAGTGGAGCGTGTTCCTGCTGTGGAGGAACTCCGGCGGGGTGGGCTTCGGGACGACGGAGCCGTTGTTCGGGCGCGACCCAGGGTTCTACATCTTCACGCTCCCGTGGTTACGCTTCCTGCAGGGCTGGCTGTTCTCGACGCTCGTCGGGGTGACGATCCTGGTCGGGATCGCGCACGTGCTGTGGGGTGGGATCCGGCCGCAGGCGCCGATGTTCGCCGACAAGGTCACGCCGGCGGCTCGTGCGCACCTCTCGGTGCTGCTCGGGCTCATCATGCTCGTGAAGGCCTGGGGGTACTGGCTGGGCCGGTTCGACCTGCTGACGTCGCCGCGTGGCGTGGTCGAGGGGGCTTCCTACACGGACGTGCACGCTCAGCTGCCCGCGCTCACCTTCCTCACGATCGTCGCGGTCATCTGCGCGATCCTCTTCTTCGCGAACATCCGGCTGCGCCAGTGGAGCCTGCCGATCATCGCCGTCGCGCTGCTCGCGCTCGTGTCCGTGCTGCTCGGGGCGGTCTATCCGGCGTTCATCCAGCAGTTCCGGGTGAAGCCGAACGAACAGCAGGACGAGCTGCCGTACATCGAACGGAACATCCAGGCGACGAACACGGCGTTCGGTTTGGGAGCGATCGAGGCGCAACAGCGTGACGTGACCGGCCCGTTGACGGCGAAACAGATCGCGGACAACTCCGGGACGGTGTCCAACATCCGCGTGTGGCGTCCTCAGGTGTTGAAGGAGAACCTGCAGTCCGTGCAGCGGTTCCGCCAGTACTACGACTTCAACGACGTCGACGTGGACCGCTACTCGGTCAACGACGAGGAGCGGGTCCTGATGGTCTCGGCGCGCGAGATCGCCCAGCAGGGCCTCGACCCATCGGCGCAGACCTGGCAGAACGTCCACCTCGCCTACACGCACGGGTACGGGGCGGTCGCCGCACAGGTCAACACCGCCACCGCCGAGGGGCAGCCGGACTACGTGCTCGAGAACCTCCCACCCACCACGACCGACCCGTCGCTCGACATGTCGGGCCAGCCTCGGATCTATTACGGGGAGAGCGACCAGGAGCCGTTCGTGGTCACGAACACCAACGTGAACGAGCTGGACTTCCAGCAGGAAACCGCGGCCAACGTGCCGTACGCGGGGACGGGTGGGATCCCGATGTCGAACATCCTGCGGCGAGCGATGTTCGCGTGGAAGTTCCGCGACTACAACCTACTGGTCTCGGGGAGCATCAACTCGAGCAGCCGCATCATGATCTATCGCGACATCCAGGAGCGGGTGACCAAGGCGGTGCCCTTCCTCAAGTTCGACAACGATCCGTACCTCGCGATCGTCAGCGGAAGGCCCGTGTGGATCTGGGACGCCTATACCTCCACGAACGAGTACCCGTATTCCCAGCAGGTGAGCCTTCAACAGACCGCGCCCGGCCAGGATTCATCGAGCACCCTGCTCCAGGGGAACGTGAACTACCTCAGGAACTCGGTGAAGGCGGTCGTCGACGCGTACAACGGCACGATCACGTATTACGCGACCCTCGACGAACCGATCGTGCAGGTCTGGTCACGTGCGTTCCCCGGCTTGTTCACCGACATCTCCGAGGCGCCGACGGACCTGCAGGAGCACTTCCGGTACCCGGAGAACCTGCTGCAGGTGCAGGCGTCCCAGTACGCGGCGTACCACGTGCTCGACCCGACGGACTTCTATCAGAAGCGTGACTTCTGGGCGATCCCGGCGGACCCGACGCTCGCCCCGTCCGGTCAGGCCGTCGAGTCGATCCGCCCCTACTACCAGCTGATCCGGTTACCCGATGGGACCACGGAACAGTTCGAGCTGGTGATCCCGTTCGTGCCGGCCGATCGGCAGAACATGGTGGCGTGGATGGCGGCGTCGTCCGACCAACCCGACTACGGGAAGCTCACCGTGTTCCGGTTCCCTGAGGGCCGCACGATCGAAGGACCGACCCAGGTGTTCGCGCGGATCAACCAGGATGCGCGATTCTCCAGCGAGCGGACGCTCCTCAGCCAGGCGGGTTCCAACGTCATCTTCGGTGACTTCCTGGTGATCCCGATCGACAACTCGTTCCTGTACGTCCAGCCGGTCTACGTGCAGGCGGCCCAGACACCGATCCCGCAGCTGCACGACGTGATCCTGGTGAATGGGAGCGGCGGCGCCGTGACGATCGGCAACAACCTGCAGGACGCGTTGCGCGCCGCCGTCAGCGGTCAGGTGCCCGCCGGCAACGGGGGAGGAGGCACGGGAACCGACCAGCAGCGGATCGCGCGTCTGCTCGCGGAAGCGCAGACGCATTTCGCCAACGCGGACGCCGCACTGAAGGAGGGCAACTTGGCGCTCTACCAATCCGAGATCGCTGCCGCGCAGGCGGCCGTCGAACAGGCCGCGAAGCTCGCCGCGCAGGAGGGCGGTCAGGAGACGCCCGCGGGCTCACCGACACCGTCGGTCAGCCCGACCGCGTCCCCCTCGGCGTCGCCCTCGCCCTAGACATCGTCCTCGTCCTCGAGCCGGAAGCTCAGGTCCGCGCTGACGTCCGCGACGTCCATCTGCGCTTTCTGGAGCCGACCCGAGTAGTCCCAGTTCATCGCCTGCCAGCGAGTGAACTGGTCGAGCACCCACACACCGGACTGTCGGGACCCGTTGCCGCTCTTGCCGTTGCCACCGAAGGGCAGGTGCGCTTCGGCGCCCGACGTGGAGTTGTTGACGCTGACCATCCCGGCCGAGACGCGCTCGCGGAACCGGAACGCGTGCAGCGGATCGGTCGTGTAGATCGCGGCCGACAGGCCGTAGCCGTGCCCGTTCGCGAGCGCGATCGCGTCGTCGAACGTGTCGAACGACGCGACCCCGACGATCGGGCCGAATGTCTCGGTCCCGTACAGGTCATCGTCGATCCTGATCCCGTCGACGATCGTGGGGTGGTAGTACAGACCGGCCTCGGGATCGTCCCCCACGAAGCCGTCGCGGGGGGCTCTGCGCGTGATCCGGCCGAGCGCCGACGACCCGAGGACCGAGTGATGGTCGCGGATCAGCTCGAGCCACCCCTCGAACCGCTCGGCGAACCGGGCGTCGATCATCGGCCCGTACAGGACGTCGGCGGTCGCGTCACCGATCGCCGCCTCCGTGACCGCCTTGCCGAACCGCGCGATGAAGTCGTCGTGCACGTCGCGGTGCACGATCGCGGTCCCGAGCGACGTGCAGCGCTGCCCGGCGGTCCCGAACCCGCTGAAGAGGGCACCTTCCACGGCGAGGTCGAGGTCGGCGTCCGGCATCACGACGAGCGGGTTCTTCCCGCCGAGTTCGAGGCAGGGCGTCTGGAGATGTCGGCCGCAGAGCTCGCCGAGGCGCGCGCCCACAGCGGTCGACCCGGTGAAGCCGACCTTGTCGACTAGCCCCTCGTCGAAGGCCCGATCGATCCCGGCGAATGTCGCCGGACCGTCGGCCAGGACCATCTGGAACGCCCCCTCGGGGAACCCCGCATGGAGGAAGAGCCGCGCGAACGCATCGGCGATCGCGGGCGTGTACTCGGCCGGCTTCCACACGACGGTGTTGCCGCACAGCAGCGCCGGGACCAGGTACCAGGACGGGACGGCGACGGGGAAGTTCCCCGCCGTGACGATCGCGGCCACGCCGACCGGCACGCGGAACGCGAACAGTTGCTTGTCCGGCATCTCGGACGGGACGGTCATCCCGTAGAGCCGTCGTCCCTCGCCCAGGAAGAAGCTGCACGTGTCGATCACTTCCTGGACCTCGCCACGGGACTCCTTGATCGGCTTGCCGATCTCGCGCGTGATCAACACAGCGAGGCTCTCGGCGTTGTCCTCGACGAGCCGGCCGAGATATTGAATCGCCCGGCCGCGGACCGGTGCCGGGACGGACGACCAGGCGGGTCGGGCGGCCTTGGCGAGGCGCGCGGCCTGGACGAACGTGTCCGCGTCCCCGAGGTTCGCTTCGCTCACGATCTCGCTCATGCGGCCCGGGTTCGGGATCGTACGGGTGCCGTCCGGCGCGTCCGAGGTCGGTCTCCCGTTCAGGAGCGAATGCACCGCGCGCATCCTTGGATGGTACGCGGGTCGGGGAGCGATGAGTTCCGGTGGTCCGGGCGGTCCTGTGCTGCGGGCGGTTCACGGGGGAGCCGCGGATCCGATCGAAAGGCATGAGCGATGCGGAAGTTGATCGTGAGCACCTTCCTGACCCTCGACGGGGTGATGCAGTCACCGGGCGGACCAGAGGAGGACGACAGCGGCGGCTTCGCGTACGGCGGCTGGTCCGTGAACTACTGGGACGAGCTGATGGGTGAGGTCATGACCGAAGCGATGAGCGTGCCGTTCGATCTCCTCCTGGGGCGCAGGACCTATGAGATCTTCGCCAGGTACTGGCCACAGGCGCCCGAGGAAGCGGGCTCCAAGCCCTTGAACGACGCCACCAAGTACGTCGCGGCGCGGAGCCATCCCACGTTGGCGTGGGGCCCCTCGGCGCTGATCGAGGGAGACGCGGCCGAGGGCGTGGCGGCGCTCAAGGAGGAGGAGGGACCGGAGCTGCAGGTGCACGGCAGCGGGAACCTCATCCAGACGCTCTTGCGACACAACCTCGTCGACGAGTACCGCCTCTGGGTCTTCCCGCTCGTCATCGGGTCGGGCAAACGCCTGTTCTCGGACGGGACCGTTCCCGCCGGGCTGAAGCTCGCGGACATCAAGGTCTCCACGACGGGGGTCACGATCGCGACGTACGAGCCGGCCGGCGAGATCGTGACGGGGTCGTTCTAGCTCTGCGAACCGAGGCCGATCGACGGTCGCGGATCGCCGCCGAGGTCTGCTAGCCTCGTTCTGCGGGGTGGAGCAGTCCGGTAGCTCGCTGGGCTCATAACCCAGAGGTCACAGGTTCAAATCCTGTCCCCGCGACGAGAGCAAC
>JBKOZW010000064.1:0-4985 GCA_046726095.1 Actinomycetota bacterium | reverse complement strand
GCTGAAGGACGCGGTGCAGTCGACGACGGACTTCCAGGGCATCGTGACGAGTTACAGTTGCTCGGACACGGGCGACTGCGCCACGACGGTCACGATCGGCGTGTACCTGGCTCCGAACCTCGCGATCGAGGGCTCAACGGGCGACGGGAAGCCGATCTTCACCGAGACGAAGACGCTCGAAGAGGCACTCGGGACCGGCTGATCGCCGGACCGCGCTGGTGGTCGCGGGGTCCGCGGAAAGCGGACCCCGCGACCAACCGACTCGGGGGACGGGATGGCCCAGGAGAGCGAGGTGCCGGTCGCACCGGTGGCGACGCCGGGTGCCGACCTCGGTCGTCTCCAGCGGCTTCCCGTCCGGCGTTTGATCCAGATCATCCTCGCGATCCTGATCATCGCGTTCGTCGCGATCGGGTCGTACAAGACGCTCACGCTGCCGCTCGAGGATCGGTACTCGCCGTCGGCCTGGAAGGCGTTCGTGATCTCGGGCGTCGCGCTCGGTGGGATCTACGCATTGGTCGCGCTCGGATACACCCTCGTCTACGGCGTCCTCCGGATGATCAATTTCGCCCACGGCGAAGTGATGATGATGGGCTGCTTCATCTCCTTCTTCTTCGCCGAGGCTTATGCCGAGAGCGGGTTCCTGAACCGGAACCCCTTCGTCGCGATGCTGGTCATCTTCGTGGTCGCGATGCTCGCGTCGTGCCTGGTCGCGATGCTCCTCGAACGGGTCGCCTACCGACCGCTCCGGACCGCACCCCGCTTGGTGCCGCTCATCACCGCCGTGGGAGCCTCCTTGTTCCTGCAGAACACCGCGCTCGGCTTCTTCGGCCCCCAGACGCGCCCCTATCCCGTCCCGGACATCCTCGCCGGCGACAAGACGTGGACGCTCCTCGGGATCACGATGCAGCGGATCCAGGTCATCGTGATCGTGACGGCAGTGGTCGCGGTAATCGGCCTGACGATGCTCGTGTCGCGGACGAGGGCCGGGAAGTCGATCCGCGCGGTCGCCGAGGACCGGGAGATCGCGAGCCTTATGGGCATCGACGTGGACAGGGCCATCCTGATCACGTTCGCGCTCGGCGGTCTGCTGGCCGGGATCGCGGCCGTGCAGTTCGGCATGACCTACGGGCAGGTGAACTTCCACATCGGATTCTCGTTGGGGATCGCCGCGTTCACGGCGTCGGTCCTCGGCGGGATCGGCAACATCCGCGGGGCGGCGCTCGGAGGGCTGATCCTCGGGCTGCTCTACTCGGTCGGACCGGCCCTGCTCTTCACGGGTTTCCACATCCCGGCGCCCTTCCAGCTCCAGGACGTGATCACGTTCTCCGTGCTCGTCCTCGTGTTGATCTTCCGCCCCGGCGGCATCCTCGGTTCGGGTGAGGAGGAGAAGGTCTAGTGGGGTGGGGTCGGAGCAGGCGGTCGATCGTGTGGGCGGGGGCGGTGGGCGGCATCGTCTCCGTCTACCTCTGTCTCGTCGGCGTCGTCGTGAACCTCGCCACGAACGTCGTCGGCACGATCACGGTCGGTCGCGTGCTGTTCGCGGTCCCGGCGCTGCTCGTCGGGTACATCGTGGCTCGTCCACACGTGGTCGCCGGCGAGCTCCGTCGTCCACTCGTGTCGGAGGCGGCCATGGCGAGCTCGCTGGCCGGCCTCGTCACGGGCGCCGTCCTCGCCCTGGCGATCGGGGTCGTCAACCTCCTGGGGGTCGACACGGTCCGGTCGGTGTTCATCGCCGTGAAGCCCGAGCTCATGGAGGTGCTGACGTTCGGGCATCCCGGCGTCGTCGGGACCCTCCTCCGCGTCGTCGCGGAGGTCGTCCTCGCGACGATCGGCGGGATGGTGGCGTGGGCCCCGGATCGGATCCGGGTTCCGGCGATCGTGGCAGCGAGTGTCGTCGTCGCGCTCGGGTTGCTCCGCCGGATCATGCACCCGGCACTGGCCGAGCTCGGGCTCCGCGACGACTGGCTGTACGGCGTCGTCACCCTTGGGCTGACGTGGGCCGGCGCCGTCATCGTCGCGGTCGTGACGTTCACCACGACCTACGCATGGCGCGCGAACCGATCCACGGTCCTCGCACGCACGCGGAGCACGCCGGCGACCGAGAAGCGGGTCCGGTTGGTGCTCCTGTTGGCGATCGGCTTGGTCCTGGCGGTGCTGCCGTTCCTCGTCGGATCGATCACGGCCCAGATCCTCGGTTCGGTTGGGATCTACGTCCTGCTCGGGCTCGGCCTCAACATCGTCGTCGGGTACGCCGGGCTCCTCGACCTCGGCTACGTGGCGTTCTTCGCGGTGGGGGCCTACGCGACGGGGATCCTGACGGGGGGTTCGCGGATCACGACGGCCGGCTTCGCGCCACCGTCGTTCTCGCTGCACCTTTCCTTCTTCGTCGCCGTACCGATCGTCGTGACGGTTGCCGCCATCGTCGGCGTCCTGATCGGTGCGCCGGTCCTGCGGCTGCGGGGCGATTACCTGGCGATCGTCACGCTCGGCTTCGGGGAGATCGCCCGCGTTCTGTTCACGTCCGACTGGCTCAAGGGGATCTTCGGCGGCACCCAGGGGCTCACGGCCATCCCCGCGGCGCCGATCGGCACGCTCGACTTCCGAGATACGCAGCACTTCTACTTCCTCGTCCTGGCCTTCTGCCTGTTGGCCGTCTACGTGTCGTGGCGTCTCGCGGATTCGCGGGTGGGGCGGGCGTGGAACGCGATGCGGGAGGACGAGCAGGTCGCGGAGGCGGTCGGCGTGAGCACCGTCAGGTACAAGCTGCTCGCCTTCGCCATGGGAGGGGCGGTCGGCTCCCTCGGCGGGGCGCTGTTCGCGATCCAGATCGGCGCACTGAACAACGCGAGCTTCACGATCCTCGTTTCGATCACGGCCCTCGCCGTCGTGATCCTGGGAGGCATGGGCAGCATCCCTGGCGTGGTCATCGGGGCCGTCGTGCTGATCGGGATCCCCGGCGTGCTCTCCGAGTTCGAGCAGTACCGCCTGCTGTTCTACGGGGCCGTGCTGATGGCCATCATGATCCTTCGCCCGCAGGGCCTGATCCCGAACATCCGCAGATCACGGGAGCTCGAGGAGGAGGACGTCGCCCAGGACAAGTGGGCCGGGGAGCTCGCCGCCGACGAGGACGCCACGCCCGCCCCGTCGCCGCTCGGCGAAGGAGCCGGATGAACCTGCTCGAGGTGCGAGGCGTCTCGAAGCACTTCGGCGGTCTGTACGCGCTGAGCGGTCTCGACTTCGCCGTCGAACAGGGCGAGATCCTGAGCATCATCGGACCGAACGGCGCGGGCAAGAGCACGGTCTTCAACGTCATCACGGGGCTGTACGCACCCGACGAAGGCGACGTCGCGTTCCGCCGACAGAGCCTCGTCGGGCTGACGCCGAACCAGATCACGAAGCTCGGGATCGCCAGGACGTTCCAGACCGTCCACCTGTTCCCGAACATGACCGTCCTGGAGAACGCGATGGTGGGTCAGCACTGCCGGTCGCGGGCGACCGTCGCGGGGGCGATCTTCCGAACCCCGGCGACACGGCACGAGGAACGGCGGATCCGCGATCAGGCGTCGAGCGCCCTGGCGTTCTTCGGCTCCCGGCTCGCCGGCTACCGGCAGGACCAGCCCGCCTTCTCCCTGTCGTACGCGAACCGTCGCCGGCTCGAGATGGCTCGCGCCCTGGCGACCGAGCCGTCGCTGCTGCTGCTGGACGAGCCGACCGCGGGCATGAACCCACGCGAGACGATCGAGCTGCGCGACCACATCGTCCGGATGCGAGACACGCTCGGGCTGACGATCCTCGTGATCGAGCATGACATGCGCGTCGTGAAGGGTGTGTCGGACCGGGTCATCGCGTGCGACTACGGCAGGAAGATCGCGGAGGGCTCGTACGACGAGGTGGCGGGGCACGAACGGGTGATCGAGGCGTACCTGGGGACCAAGGCGGCCGGCTGACGTGGCGGTTCCTGCCCCGACCGAGGTCGCCCGGAAGGCGCCGGTCCTGGAGCTGCGTGACGTCAGCACGCACTACGGGCTGGTCTCGGTCCTCCGCGACGTGAACGTCGAGATCTTCCCCGGTGAGATGGTGTGCCTGCTGGGTGGGAACGCGAGCGGGAAGACGACGACCCTCAAGACGATCCTCGGGTACGTGCATCCGAGCAGCGGCTCCGTGCTGATCGACGGCGACGTCGCCAACGGTCTGACCACGACCGAGATCGTCTCGCGCGGAGTCTCTATGGTTCCGGAGAATCGGCGGCTCTTCCACAACATGACTGTGGCCGAGAACCTCGAGATGGGCGCGTACCTCCGCCGGGACAAGGACAAGGTCGCGGCCGATCGCGAGCAGATCTTCGAGACGTTCCCCCGGGTTCGTGAGCGGTTGAAGCAGAAGGCGGGGACGCTCTCGGGGGGAGAGCAGCAGATGGTCGCGATGGGTCGTGCGCTCATGTCCGACCCGAAGGTGCTCCTGATGGACGAGCCGTCGATGGGGCTCTCCCCGGTCCTCGTCGAGCAGGTGTTCGACATCATCCAGCGGATCCGCTCGCTCGGGAGGACGATCTTCGTCGTCGAACAGAACGCGAACATGGCGTTGTCGATCGCCGACCGTGGGTACGTCCTGCAGACCGGCGAGATCGTGCTGAGCGGCGACGCGAACGATCTGCTCAACGATCCGTTGATGCGGCAGGCGTACCTGGGCGAGCTGTGATCAGGACGATCGACGCCGGAGAGCTCCGGCGGTTGATGTCCGCGCAGGGCGCGATCGACGCCCTCGAAGCCGCGTTCCGCGAGGAGGATCCATCCCCGGCGGCTCCGCTCCGATCGTCACTCGCGACGCCGTCCGGGACGCTCCTGCTGATGCCGGCGGCCGGCCGGAGCGGGGTCGGGGTCAAGCTGGTCACGTTGTCCGAGCACAACCCGGGGCACGGCCTGCCGTTCCTCCACGGCCTCTACGTGCTCTTCGACCGGGAGACGCAGCGTCCGGAAGCGGTGATC
>JBKOZW010000063.1:0-5668 GCA_046726095.1 Actinomycetota bacterium | reverse complement strand
CCTGACGTTCCGCAGCGCCAGCCCCGCCTGCGACGCGAGCCCGACGATAAGGCGTTCCTTGGACGAGTCCATCGGATCGTTCGCCGGCAACCGCACGGTGATCGCGCCGAGCAGCTCGTCCCGGTGGGTGACCGGGAACGCCGAGGTGCCGTCGCCGAACGACGGGAGCGCGTCGCCGATGAGGGCCCGTGGAGGAGCCGCCGACGCGTCCGACGGCCACCGCGCGACCTCCTGCACCGACCGATCGCGTCGCAGCCAGACCCGAACGTCCTCGGCCCCCGTGCTCGCCGCGAGCAGCTGCGTCATCCGCGGGAGCACGTCGTCGACCGAGTACGTCTCACCCAGGTTCGCCGAGAACTCGGACAAGACCTCGAAGGGGGTGGCCCGCTTCCCGTAGACGACGCGATCCGCGATCGACCGCGCTCGCCGCCGCACGGGGTTGAACGTCAGGATGAACAGCACCGCGGCGGCGATCGAGCCGATGCTCGTGACCGCCGCCAAGGCCAGCGCTCCCAGATACAGCAGGGTGATGAACGCCGCGACGATCGTGAACACGACCGTCTTCTTCACGACGAGGTCCAGGTCGTACAGGCGGTACCGCAGGACCGCGACACCGATCGCGACCGGAACACCGATCCCGAAGACGGACAGCGCTGCGATGAAGAAGAGCTCGGACTGCGGGGAGTTCTCGAAGGACGTCCCCATCACGAGCCCGGTCGCGATGCCGGCGATGACGATCGTGACGAAGGTCGCGGCGACATACGCGAGCCAACGGATCTGCTGCCGCTCTTCCCCGCGACTCCTCCGGTAGCGAAGGACGAGCGCCGGGACCGTTGCGATCCCGATGGCCAGGACGGCGAGACCCGCGAGCGCGGAGATCGTGCTTCCGGCCGTGCGCAGGCCGTCCACACCGGTCGGGTTCTCGATGCGGATGTTCGCCGGAAGGTCGAGCTCCTCGATCGGTCCCGGGATCACGGCCGTCGCGAGCAGATATGCCGCCGTTGCGCCGATGATCGTCCACGGCGCCCATCGCCAGCGGGGGCCGGGTACGCGTCCCGTGGGGAACAGCAACAGCAACAGCGCGACCGCGGCGAGCATCGGCAGCCACAGCGAGTTGGTGACCAGGGCAGCGAATGCACCGAGCGGCAGGGACCCGGGGCGGGTGACGAAGGTGTAGGTCATGTACTCGTCTGTCACCCCACCCAGGACGAACGCGATCCCGACGGCCATCAACAGCCAGCCGATCGGGTTGCCCGGGTTCCGCGACGCCAGCACGGCGCCGACCGTCGCGTAGCCGAGGATCATCGCCGCGGCGATCGGGAGGAAGTAGGGGGCGTCCTCGTCGGCGCCGTTCACGAAGGTGAGGGAGAGGGCCGCCGTCAATGCGAGAACGCCGAACGCCCAGAGCAACCACGGCCAGCGTGACCGATCCCCGCGTTCGCCGGTCACGGCTCCGCGTGCCTGTAGGGCGTTCATGGGGCCGATGCTTGCATCCCCGCTCGCCCTGGAAAAGGGGGCCAGACCTGCCCGTTCGGGCGCGGGAACCTCACCTTCCGAGGGGTGCTGGCACCCCCGTCAGGTCCACCTGTTCGCCGGGTCGGAAACGCGCACGCGGAGCCCTAGCGTCCTTGGCATGGAGTGAACCAAGGAGGCGACAGGACATGACGACGATCCTGGTGGGAACGGACTCATCGGCTGCGGCGGACCTCGCGGTCGATCACGCGGCGCGGCTCGCGCGCGACCGTGCGTCCGACCTGGTGGTGCTGCTCGTGCGGCCGGACGGCGATCTGCGATCGGTGGTCGACCCGGGCAAGGCGGCCGACCCCGATCGGTACCTGGCGCACGTCGCGCAACGGTTCCCGGGGGTGCCGACCTCGACACGCGTCGAGCGCGGCGAGGCCGCCGAACGGATCGTGGCCGTCGCGGAGGAGCTCCGCGCCGACACGATCGTGGTCGGGAACCGCGGCACGCAGGGCTCGTGGTGGCGGGTCAAGGACAGCGTCCCCAACCTGGTGCTCCGGCACGCTCCCTGCAGCGTGTTCATCGTGGACACGAGGCGCGCGCAGTGAGCTCGCTAGGCATGCTCGGCCTCGCGGAGGAAGGCGAGCACCGCCATCACCCGGCGGTGGACGTCGGTCTCCTCCGTGAGGCCGAGCTTGTGGAACATCGAGTTGATGTGCTTCTCGACAGCGCGCTCGGTGAGGAACAGATCCTTCGCGATCGCGGCGTTGTTCTGGCCCTGGGCCATGTGCGACAGGACCTCTCGCTCCCGCTCGGTGAGTTCGGCGAGCGGGGAGTGCGCCATCCGATCCTTCGCCGCGACGAGCGCCTCGACGACCTTGGGATCCAGGACGGAGCCGCCCTTGGCGACCTCGTTGAGTGCCCGGATCACCTCGTGGACGTCGGCCACGCGCTCCTTCAGCAGGTAACCGAGCCCCGCCGCCCCGTCCTTGAGGAGGTCGTAGGCGTACTCCTCGTCGGCGAACTGGGAGAGCACGACGACGCCGATGTCGGAGTGGTCGGCGCGGATCCGCTTGGCGGCGCGGATGCCCTCGTCCGTGCCCGAGGGCGGCATCCGGATGTCGGTGAGCACGGCGTCGGGCGTGAGCTCCCCGACGGCAGTCAGCAGCTCGTCGAACGTCGCGGCGGTCCCCACGATCTCGACGTCGCCGGCCTCTTGGAGGAGTGCGACCGTCCCCTCCCGCACGAGGTAGTTATCCTCCGCGAAGACCACGCGCAGCACGCGCGAATCGTACACGGGGGGTCCCTGGCGGCATGACGATCCGGGTGGTGCTCGGGGAGGACAACGTCCTGGTGCGCGAGGGCGTGCGCGCGCTGCTCGACTCGTACGACGACATCGCGGTCGTAGGGGTGGCGCAGGACGCTCCGACGCTGCTGGCGGCGGCCACCGAGCACGTCCCCGACGTCGTCGTGACGGACATCAAGATGCCGCCGTCGTTCCAGCTCGAAGGGATCGACTGCGCCCACGCGATCCGGCGCGACCATCCGGACACCGGCGTGGTCGTCCTGTCCGCCCACGACGACGAGGAGTACGCGATCGCGCTGCTCGGGGGCGGGCACAGCGGACTCGCGTACCTGCTGAAGGACCGGATCGCCCAGGGCGGCGAGCTGGTCCGCGCGATCCACGAGGTGCATGCAGGCGGCAGCGCGGTCGACCCGCTGATCGCCGAGCGGCTCACCGGGAGCAAGCACGCCGACGACGAGGACCGGGCGATCCTGGACATGATGAGCCGAGGCCTCGGCTACGCCGATATGGCGAACGAGCTGGGGACGACGCAAGAGGCGGTCGACCGGCGGGTGACCGAGCTGTTCGGCCGGATGGCCGGCGACGGCGCAGGCGCCGGCCTCCTGGGGGAGTTCAAGCGGCTCCACGCGGCGGTGGTCGAGCAGGCTGCGGCACGAACGACGCTCGCGTCGTTCGTGCCGCAGCAGCTCGCCGACCGTCTCGCCGCCCATCCCGAGACCGCGATCGAGCCGCAGGAGCTCGTCGTGACGGTGCTGTTCAGCGACATCCGGGGGTTCTCAACGCTCGCGGAGCGGCTGTCCGCTCGCGACGTCGCCATGATCGTGGGTCGTCACCTCGAGGCGATGGCCGAGGTCGTGCTCTCGCATGGCGGCACGATCGACAAGTTCCAGGGCGACGCGGTGATGGCCGTGTTCGGCGCCCCCGAACCCGCGGACGATCATGCCGAGCGCGCGCTGCGGTGCGCGCTCGGCATGCAGGCTCGTCAGGCGGAGCTGAACGCCGGCGGCTGGGCCGCCGACGTTCCGACGCTCGGCGTGGGGATCGGCGTCAACACCGGCTCGGTGATCGCCGGGACCGTGGGAGGCGGCGGCCGCCTCGAGTACACGGTGGTTGGCGACGCGGTGAACGTGGCCCAGCGGCTGCAGTCGGAGGCCGACGCGGGCGAGATCGTGGCGGCGGCGACGACCGTCGCCGCCGCTCCTGAGGTCCCGGTCATCCCGATCGGCATGCGCGTGGTGAAGGGTCGCGAAGAGCCGGTCGAGGTCTTCCAGCTGGTGATCGCGTGAGCGCACCCGGAACCACCGTGCAGCCCCGTCCGGCTCGGTGGCCATGGATCGTGCTCGCGATCTTCTTCGCGATCGCCATGATCGGCGCTGCTCTCGTCGTCGCGAACCACGAACCGATCTCCGAGCAGGCGCCGTACATCTTCGCGTTCTCGATGTTCGGCGTCGTCGGCTCGGTGATCGTCAGTCGCGGCCGCAGGAACGTGATCGGCCTGATGCTTTTGTACGCATCGCTCTTCACCGCGAGCAGCTTCCTCGCAGGAGAGCTGTTCACCTGGCTCGTGGTGCGTGGCCACGCCGGCCCGTTCGTCGTGTTCCTGGGACTCCAGAACAACTTCGGGTGGCTCCTGGGCATCCTCCCCGTGATCTTCATCCTCCCGCTCGTGTTCCCCGACGGGCATCTCCCATCGCCCCGGTGGCGGCCCTTGCTATGGGGCGTCATCACGTTCCTTGCCGCGATCGGCGTCACCTTGATCTTCGGGCAGCCCACACTGACGGGGTCGAACGAGAACATCAGCGTCGCCAACCCCTTCTTCGTTCACAAGCTGGTCATCGACCCGGTGATCGGCTTGCTGTTCCCGCTGGTCTTCCTCGCGTCGGTCGGCTCGCTCTTCCTGCGGTTCCGCAGGGCGACGGGGATCGAGCGCCAGCAGATCAAGTGGGTCGCGTTCGGGCTCGCCTTCGCGTTCGTTACGATCATCATCGGCGACTTCGTCCTCTCCGGTTCCGGCGTGCTCGCGGCGATCGTCGGCGGCGCTGGGTTCCTCGCGTTCCCCGTCTCGATCGGGATCGCCGTTCTTCGCTTCCGTCTCTACGACCTCGACGTCGTCGTCCGCAAGACCGTGGTGGCCGGGGTGCTGGCCGTCTTCGTCGGGGTCGTCTACGCGGCCTTCGTGGCGGCGGGGAGCCTCATCGTGGGGAGCAACGACACCACGATCGCGGTGGTCGCCGCCGTCGTCCTCGCGCTCGCGTTCCAGCCGGTCCGGATCCGCGCGCGCCGGTTCGCGGACCGGCTCGTCTACGGACGTCGCGCGAACCCGTACGAGGTCCTCACCGAGTTCTCGTCGCGCGTCGGCGGTGCGTACGCGACCGAGGACATCGTTCCTCGGATGGCGCAGATCCTCGGAGAGGGCGCGGGCGCGGCGCGAGCGCGCGTCTGGCTGCGGGTCGGTCGGGAGCTCCGCCCCGGGGCGTCGTGGCCTATCGATGGCGCGCCTGCGCGCGCCGTCCCGATCGACGGCGACGCGATGCCCCGGATCGACGGCGAGTACGCGGTCCCCGTCCGGGACCGCGGCGAGCTCCTGGGTGCCCTGTCGGTGTCGATGCCTGCGAACGATCCGATGACGCCCGCCAAGGAGCGGCTGGTGGCCGATCTGGCCTCGCAGGCGGGACTCGTGCTGCGCAACGTCGGCCTGGTCGAGGAGCTCCGCGAGTCGCGCCGGCGGCTCGTCGCCGCACAAGACGACGAACGACGCAAGCTCGAGCGGAACATCCACGATGGCGCGCAGCAACAGCTGGTGGCGCTCGCCGTGAAGGCGCGCCTCGCGCGTCAGCTCGTGGAACGCGACCCGTCCAGGACCGAGGAGATGCTGGGGCAGATCGAAACGGAGACTCAGGC
>JBKOZW010000062.1:0-4433 GCA_046726095.1 Actinomycetota bacterium | reverse complement strand
TCGAGATGGTGATGCCCGGGGACAACGTCGAGATGACCGTCGAGCTGATCGCCCCGATCGCGATGGAGGAGGGCCTGCGCTTCGCGATCCGCGAGGGCGGCCGCACCGTCGGCGCCGGCCGCGTCACCTCGATCGTGAAGTGAGAGAGAAGGAAGGAGTGGGCCTCAAGTAGCGCAGCGATAGGCCCAACGAGATGATGGCGGGACCGAAGATCCGGATCAAGCTCCGGGCGTACGACCACCGGATGCTGGACGTCGCCGCGCGTGACATCGTCGAGCACGTCCAGCGGACGGGTGCGAAGGTGGTCGGGCCGGTCCCGCTGCCGACGGAGCGGAACATCTACACGGTGATCCGGTCGCCACACAAGTACAAGGACTCGCGCGAGCACTTCCAGATGCTGACGCACAAGCGGCTGATCGACATCGTCGACGCGACCTCGAAGACGGTCCAGGAGCTCCAGCGACTGAACCTGTCCGCCGGGGTCGACATCGAGATCAAGCTCTAGGGGTCTCAAGGAGCGAAGCGGTAGACCAGGAAGACAGGATCAGGAAGACAGGACGGGATGGCAGAGGTCAAAGGGATCGTGGGCGAGAAGCTGGGGATGACCCAGGTCTTCGTCGAGACACGCGCGGTGCCGGTCACGGTGCTCAAGGCCGGGCCCTGCCTCGTCGCGCAGGTCCGCACGCGCGACGCGGACGGCTACGACGCCGTCCAGCTCGCGTACGGCCAGCTGCGCGCCCGCGACGTCAACCGGCCGACCAAGGGCCATTTCGACAAGACCGGGTCGGAGGCGATGCGGCACCTGGTCGAACTCCGGACGGACGATGCCTCCGCCTACGCGCTGGGCCAAGAGGTAACGGCCGACATCTTCGCGGCCGGGGACACGGTGGACGTTGTCGGCGTGTCCAAGGGCAAGGGCTTCAGCGGCGTCATGAAGCGACACGGGTTCGCCGGCCTGCGCAGCTCGCACGGCGTCGAGCGCAAACATCGGTCCCCGGGATCGATCGGAGCGTGCGCCACGCCGTCGAGGGTCTTCAAGGGCATGCCGATGGCCGGGCAGGCGGGGAACCAGCGCGTCACGGTGCTGAACCTCGAGATCATCCGTTCCGACCCCGAACGAGGTCTCCTGCTCGTCAAGGGCGCGGTGCCCGGCCCGAACGGAGGCCTCGTGATGGTGCGATCGGCGGTCAAGACCCCCGCCGTGAGTGGGGCGTGATCGACGTGGCGAACATCGACGTCCTCGATGCGGGCGGGAAGAAGACCGGGTCGCGTGAGCTGGCGCCCAACGTGTTCGAGGCTCCCGTGAACGTGCCGCTGATGCACCAGGTGGTGGTCGCCGGCCTCGCGAGCATCCGCTCCGGGACGCACAAGGTGAAGACACGTGGCGACGTCCGCGGCGGCGGCAAGAAGCCGTGGCGGCAGAAGGGGACAGGGCGTGCCCGGCAGGGCTCGATCCGCGCACCGCAGTGGGCTGGCGGCGGGGTCGCGCACGGTCCGGTGGTGCGGGACCACGACCTGCGGATCAACAAGAAGATGCGCCGCGGCGCCTTGCGTTCCGCGCTCACGGACGCCTACGCGAACGGGAAGCTCTCGGTCGTCGGCCAGCTCGCGTTCGACGAACCCAAGACGAAGCAGGCGGTCGACGTCCTCGACGCGCTCGAGGTCGAGGGGCGTGTGCTGTTGGTGCTCGCGGGTCCGACCGACACGGGCGCGGTCGAGAAGTCGTTCCGCAACCTCGAGCACGTTCGCGTCGCGTACGCCGGAGGATTGGGCACGTACGATGTCCTGCTCGCGGACCGCGTGGTCATCACGACCGAGGCGATCGACGCGCTGGAGGGCGGGTCCGTGCCGGGTGCGGCCGCGGACGTACGCGAGGACGGTGAAGGCTCGTGAAGTCCGCACGCGACGTCATCATCCGACCGGTGGTCTCGGAGAAGTCGTACGCCGGCCTCGAGCAGAACTCCTACACGTTCCTCGTGGACCGGCGCGCGAACAAGACCGAGATCAAGGAGGCGGTCCAGGCGATCTGGAACGTCCGGGTCCGGTCGGTCAACACGCTCAACCGCCAGGGCAAGGTGAAGCGACGCGGGTACACCAAGGGCAAGCGCGGCGACGAGAAGCGCGCGATCGTGACGCTCGCCGAAGGCGACGCGATCGAGATCTTCGAGACGGGGAAGTAGCCAGATGGCCGTACGCAAATACAAGCCGACCACGCCGGGACGCCGTGGCGCGAGCGTTGCCACGTTCGACGAGCTCACGCGGTCCAAGCCGGAGAAGTCGCTCGTCGCGAAGGGCCGGAACAAGGCCGGGCGCAACACTCACGGGCGGATCACCGCGCGCCATCAGGGCGGCGGGACCAAGCGACGCTACCGCATCGTGGACTTCCGCCGGAACAAGGACGGCGTCCCGGCCAAGGTGGCGCACATCGAATACGACCCCAACCGGAGCGCCCGGCTCGCCCTGCTGCACTACGTGGACGGCGAGAAGCGCTACATCCTGGCGCCCGACGGCGTCGCCCAGGGTGACCAGCTGATGTCAGGGTCGGACGCCGAGATCCGCCCGGGCAACGCGCTCCCGCTGCGCAACATCCCGGTGGGCACGGTGGTGCACGCGATCGAGTTGAAGCCGGGGGCGGGCGCAAAGCTGGCGCGCTCCGCCGGCACGAGCGTGCAGCTGATGGCGAAGGAGGGCGCGATGGCGACCCTCCGTCTGCCGTCCGGCGAAACGCGGGTGGTCGCGTCGGCGTGCAAGGCGACCGTGGGAGCCGTCGGGAACGCGGAGCACGAGCTGATCTCGCTCGGTAAGGCCGGCCGCGCCCGCTGGCAGCGCAAGCGGCCGTCGGTCCGGGGAGTGGCGATGAACCCGGTCGACCACCCGTTGGGGGGCGGCGAGGGGAAGTCTTCCGGCGGTCGCCATCCCAGCACGCCGTGGGGCAAGAAGGAAGGTCGCACGCGGAGGAAGAACAAGGCGTCGTCGAGGTACATCGTCCGGCGTCGTGGGAAGGGTCGGAGCTGATGCCGCGATCCGTGAAGAAGGGTCCGTTCGTCGACGAGCACCTCATGAAGAAGGTCGACGAGATGAACAAGAAGGGCGACAAGCGCGTCGTCAAGACGTGGTCGCGCCGCTCGACGATCGTCCCGGAGATGCTCGGGCACACGATCGCCGTGCACGATGGACGCAAGCACGTGCCCGTGTTCGTTTCCGAGTCGATGGTCGGGCACAAGCTCGGAGAGTTCGCGCCGACGAGGACCTTCCGGTCGCACGCGCGCGACGAGCGAAGGACGGGGGTGCGCTAGATGCCCCAGACCCGCGCGACCATGAAGTACGTCCGCACCTCGCCTCGCAAGATGCGCCGCGTCGTGGACCTGATCAGGGGCCAGCACGTCGAGGAGGCCCGCCGGATCCTCCGGTTCTCCGGTCTGGGCGCCTCGCACGACGTCGAGAAGCTGCTCAACTCTGCGATCGCGAACGCGGAGCAGAACCCCGGGGTGATCGCGGAGAACCTGATGGTGGCGCGAGGCTGGGTCGACGACGGCCCCACGCTGAAGCGGTATCGGCCGCGCGCCTACGGCCGTGCCACCCGTGTGCGCAAGCGTACGTCGCACGTGACGCTGGTGGTCGAAACGATGGGAGACGAGTAACCCGTGGGACACAAGGTTCATCCGTACGGATTCCGGCTCGGGGTGATCTACCCCTGGAAGAGCAACTGGTACGCCAAGCGCGACTACGCCGAGCACCTGCACGAGGACATCTGGATCCGCAAGCACATCCGCTCGCGCCTCACGCGTGCGGGGATCTCATCGATCGACATCGAGCGGAAGGGCGACCAGATCTGGGTGTTCATCCGTACCGCCCGGCCCGGCATCGTCATCGGCCGGAAAGGCGCGGAGGTCGACCGGCTGCGGAAGGACATCGAGCGGTACACCAAAAAGCGGGTCGACGTGAAGGTCGAGGACATGAACCAAGCCTCGAGCGAGGTCCGGCCGGAAACCGACGCCACCCTGCTCGCGCAGGGCGTGGCGGAGCAGCTCGTCGGGCGCGTGGCGTTCCGCCGCGCGATGCGGCGAGCCGTCCAGACCGCGATGAGGTCCGGAGCGCTCGGCGTTCGCGTCGCGACCGCCGGTCGTCTCGGCGGCACCGAGATGGGGCGCAAGGAGTGGTACCGGGAGGGCCGCGTCCCGCTGCACACGCTGCGGGCCAAGGTGGACTTCGGGACCGCGGAGGCGCGCACGACGATGGGCGCGATCGGCGTGAAGGTCTGGGTCTATCACGGCGACGAGGTCCCCTACCGCGAGCAGGAGACCGAGCGCGCGCGGGCGCGCGCCACGGCGCGCGCCCGCGGCGCCGCGCGGAGCGAGACCCGTCCGGCCCCAGCACCAGCCCCGGCCGCTGAGGCGCCGGTCGAACAGCCTGCCAACGCTCCAGAAGTGGCC
>JBKOZW010000061.1:0-18277 GCA_046726095.1 Actinomycetota bacterium | reverse complement strand
GGCACGCGCCCTCCAGCGACGGCTCGAGGTCCCGACCGAGTGGCTCGAACCCGACGACGTCGTGGCCCGTGCCCCGTTCATCCGGCCCGACGGCGTGCGCGGCGGCACGTTCCATGCGCGCGACGGGTTCCTGGACCCGGCAGGTCTCGTCGGCGCGCTGGCGAACGAGGCGCGGCGCATGGGCGCGACGGTGCTCACGGACGCGGCAGTCCGATCGATCGCGCCCGGGTTCGTGATCGAGCACACCGGCGGCCGGACACGCGCCGACGTCGTCGTGAACGCGGCCGGCGCGAGCGCCCGCGCGGTCGCCCGGCTCGCAGGGAGCGACGTCCCGGTCGAACCGGTCCGACGGAACCTGGCGCACGTGATGGATCCGGCCGGCGCCGCCGGCGGGCTCACGCCGATGACCGTCGACATCGACACCGGCGTCCTGATCCGGTGTGAGCCCGCCGGCGGCTGGATCGTGGCGTACTCCGACCCGAGCGACACGCCGGGATGGGACACCACCGTCGATCCCGCGTTCCTCACGGCCCTCGCGACGCGACTGCCCAACCGGTTCCCGTTCCTGGTCGAGCTCCCGATCGACCCGGGTCGGTGCTGGGCAGGCCTGTACCCGGAGACCCCCGATCACCACGCGATCGTCGGCGAGGACCCTGGGGTCCCGGGGTTCCTCCACTGTGTCGGCTTCGGGGGACACGGCCTGATGCATGCGCCCGCCGCCGGCCGGGCGATCGCCGAGCTGATCACGGCCGGTCGATGCGACACCTTCGACCTGCGGCCGCTCCGTCCTTCTCGCTTCGACGAGGGCGACCTGATCGACGAGTCGGCGGTGCTCTGACCCTCAGCCGGTCCCGGCCGGAGGGGCCTCCGGCTCGGCCGGCGGCGCCGGCGCCGGTCGCCTCCGCCGGACGATCACCACCACGAGCACCAGGATGACGGCGGCTGCGGCGAGCGCGATCCAGAGCGTGGGGCTGCCGGTCCGGTCGCCGAGCGCGCTCCCGGTCGCCGCGATCTCGGTCTTCGTCCCGTAGGTCGGCGTCCACGTGACCGTGTTCGGATCGGTGATGGTCCCGCCCGACTGGTCTTGGACCGGACCCGGGAACGTGATCGCGAGCCGCAGCTGCATGTCTCGTGCGAGCTCCGCCGCTCCGGGCTGGAGCGGACCGGTCGAGCCCTTCGTGAGATCGACCTCGCCGCTCACCTGGAACGTGTCGCCCACCCGCTGGATCGACAGGGTCTCGCCCCCGATCCCTTCCTGTTGGAACGCGGCGATGTCGGCGCCGTCGAACGTGAGGGTCTTGCCGACGAACGTGTCGTCCGCGTAGTCCGTCGTCGTGTAGTCGACCCCCGATGGGAGCGGTCCGCCGCTCGCGACCTGGTCGAGCAGGGCCTCGGGTGAGGAGTTCGTGAGCGTCAACAGGTTCCTGCTGACCGCGTAGGTCATGGTTCCGTCGACCGTGTCGTCGGTGTGCAGACGCAACGCCAGGTCGACCTTCATGCACGCGGTCGAGAACAGCGCCAGGGTCGCAAGCCCGATCAGTCGCCCCGCCGACCGCACCTCACTCCCCCCGTCCTCGCCCTCCGGACACGTCGCCCGCCGGCGCCGGCCGAGGGTACACCGGTGCTAGGGTCGGCGCCGTGCCGCACGAGACCGTCGCCGTCGGCGATGTGCAGATCTCCGCGTTGCTCGACGTCGATGTCCCCGACGAGCCGATCACCGACGCGTTCCCGGGGATCCCGGTCGAACGGCTGCTGGCCGCGAGAGCCGCGTACCCGGACATCTATCATCCGGACGGCCGATGGCGGCTCCGTGTCCGAGCGTGGCTGGTCCGTCATCCTCAGGGCGTCCTCCTGCTCGATACCGGCGTGGGACCAGAGACATCACCCGCGATGAGCTGGTGTCCCGAGATCGGCGCGGTGCGTCGCTCGCTCGCAGAGGTCGACACGTCGCCGGAGGAGGTCGACACCGTCGCGATCAGTCATTCACACCAGGACCACATCGGCGGTGTGCTCCTGACCGACGGAACACCGGCGTTCCCTCGAGCTCGGTACGTCATCCAGCGGGCGGACGAAGCGTGGGAACGTGACGCGGCGGCCGGGAGCGAAGAGGAGGGATCTGGCTGGACGAAGCTCCTGGAACCGCTCTCAGCGGCGGGAGTCCTCGACGTGATCGACGGGGACCACAGGTTGACCGACTCGATCGAGCTCCATCACGCGCCGGGACACACGCCGGGCCACCAGGTGGTCCGGATCACCAGCGACGGCGCGCGCGCTCTGCTCTCCGCAGACACGTGGAACCACCCGCTGCAGCTGGCGCACCCTGAGTGGGCCGGCGGGTCCGACGACGATCCCAAGACCGCGGAGGCGACGAGGCGAGCGCTCCTTGCCGAGCTGTCCGGCGCGCTCGTTGCTCCGACCCACTTCGGCGAAGCCTTCGGACACGCCCGCCTGCGGAACGGGCAGGCGACCTGGGAGCCCGTCGGATAGCTCAGCCGATCGTCGGGAGCCCGACCGCCTTATCCGCCAGGTACCACGACGCGGCGCCGGCCACCGCCACGGTCAGCACCGATGCGATCGGCCACGGGAGGGCCCGCCACCGGGCGACCACGATCCCGACGACGATCGCGGCGGCGGCGATGCCGAACTTCCACGCGAGCCAGGTCGGCGGGTGGACGATGACCTCGGGGACCTGCGTCGCGCTCGTGCAGACGTGGAACACGGGCGTCAGCTCGTAGCCCGCGGGGCAGTGGTACGTCGGGATCAGCAGCGCGATCATCAGTCCACCCGCGGCGATCGCGATGCCCTCCCCCCACGTCCACCCCGAGGGACCATCGGCGACGATCAGGCGTCGTCCCGTGTGCCAGAGGATCGCGGCGCCGGCGATGAGCAGAACGAGCCCGAACATGAACATGAGCCCTCCTACGCCGACCGCGCGGCTGCAGACGGCGCGTCCGCGCTCACCGCCAAGCGGGCACGTCAGCGACGCCCACGACGACCACATCAACCAGACGCCGGCGAGCAGCGCACACGCGCCCGTGGTGATCCCCGCCGCGCGACCACGGACCGACACCGGCTCGAGCTCGTCGCGGGGCGTGAGGCGGCCCTGCGCCGTCATCCGGCGAGGGCGCGGATCTGCCGGAGCGCGACCGTGAGCTGTGAGAGGTCGGTCACGCCCTCGATACCGAGCGAGCGAAGGAAGCGTTGGAGGCGATCGACGGCTTCCTCGCGAGACGCGAGGAAGCCGTCGATCGCCTCATCGATCGGTGCTCCGCCCGCCATCTCGAGGGCGCGCTCGCAGAGCGATCGCCGCAGCGAGAACAGGTCGTCCTCCATCGACTGCCGCGCCCATCGCTGCCACCGGGTCCCCGCGCGGAGCTCCTCGAGCTGGTTCTCGAGCCAGTCGAGCTGTAGCCGCTCCCCCAGGAGGAAGAACCCGCGCGCCACCTCGATCGGTGAGCGACCCGTCACGTGCGACACCGCGATGATGTCCGGCCCGTGCACGAGCTCGCCTTGGAACGCGGTTCGCCGCGCCAGGTCCTCGGGCACCCCCTGTTCGATCAGGCGCTCCGCGATCTCCTCGTGCTCCTGGCGCCACCCCTCCGGACCGATCTGATCGATCTGCGCCGCCAGCTCCGCGAACGCGTCCCGGGCGGTCCCCACCGCCTCCGACAGCCGCTGACCGGCCGCCTGGACGAGGTACCAACGAGAGGTCGCCTCCATGAGCCAGTCGACGCCGGACAGAAGCTCGTTCTGCAGCTTCGGATCGACGACCCCGTCGAGCCGCTCGATCTCGTCCCACCGCGCAACGGCCCCGGTCACGTCGCGAGCGATACGGAACGCCCGGACGACATCGGCGCTGTGCGCGCCGGTCTCGGCGACCATGCGGGAGACGAAGGTGATGCCCTGGGAGTTGACGACGTCGTTCGACGCCATCGTGGCGATGATCTCGCGCCGGAGCGGGTGCTCGGCGAGCAGATGCCCGAACCGATCGACGATCTTGGGCGGGAAGTACGTGGCCAGGTCCGCTTCGAGGTACTCGCTATCGGGGAGATCGCTCGCGAGTAGCGCCGCGTAGACGGAGCGCTTGGCGTACGCGAGCAACACCGAAAGCTCCGGCCGGGTCATCCCCAGCGTGTTCGTGCGACGGTCCGCCATCTCGTCGGCCGTCGGCAGGAACTCCACCTCTCGGTCGAGCTCGCCCTCCGCCTCGAGCTGCTGCATCAGGTCCTCGTAGGCCTCGATCCGCTGTGACGACGCCTCCTCCTCCTGCGACAGGATCTGCGCCTGGAGGTAGTTGTCGTAGAGCACGTGCTCGACCACGTCGATCGCGCATGCCTCCAGCAGCGCGTTCCGCTCCTCGAGGGTGAGCTCGCTCCGCGCGATCGCGAGGCCGAGCAGGATCTTCCAGTTGACCTCGTGGTCCGAGGTGTCGACCCCGGCGGAGTTGTCGATGAAGTCGGTGTTGATGCGGCCGCCGGCGCGGGCGTACTCGATGCGGCCGCGCTGGGTGAACCCGAGGTTCCCTCCTTCGCCGACCACGCGCGCGCGGAGGTCCCGGCCGTTCACGCGGAGGCCGTCGTTCGTCCGATCGCCGGCTTCCGTGTTCGTCTCCCGCGACGACTTCACGTAGGTGCCGATCCCGCCGTTCCACAGTAGATCGACGGGGGCGCGCAGGATCCAACGGATCAGCTCGTTCGGCGTCATCTCGGCGGGCGCCTCCGCGGGGATCCCCAGGGCGGCCCGCGCCTCAGCGGACGGGGCGACGCTCTTGGCGGCTCGATCGACGACGGCCCCTCCGGCCGAAAGCATCGAGCGGTCGTAGTCGGCCCACGACGAGCCCGGCAGCTGGAACAGCCGCTTGCGCTCCGCGAAGGACGCCGCCGGATCCGGATCGGGATCCACGAACACGTTGCGATGATCGAAGGCGGCGACGAGCTTGATGGTGTCGGTGTAGAGCATCCCGTTCCCGAAGACGTCGCCCGACATGTCGCCGATCCCCCCCACCGTGAAGGGGTCGCGGAGCACGTCGACGCCGAGCTGGCGGAAGTGCCGCTTGACCGACTCCCACGCACCGCGCGCCGTGATGCCCAGCGCCTTGTGATCGAACCCGGTCGACCCGCCGCTCGCGAACGCGTCGCCGAGCCAGAAGCCGTACCGTTCGCTCACGGCGTTGGCGGTGTCGGAGAACGTCGCGGTCCCCTTGTCGGCCGCGACGACCAGGTAGGGGTCCGGTCCGTCCAGGACGCGAACGCCTCCGGGATGGACGATCTCGCCGTGCGACAGGTTGTCGGTCACGTCCAGGAGGCCCTCCATGAACGTCACGTACTGGTCGAGGACCTCCGCCTTGAGTTCGGCGGACGCCGCCGGCTGCCGCCGCAGGATGAAGCCGCCCTTGGATCCGTCGGGGACGATGATCGCGTTCTTCACCTTCTGCGCCTTCATCAGCCCCAGCACCTCGGTCCGGTAGTCCTCCTTGCGATCCGACCACCGGATGCCACCGCGCGCCACCAAGCCGCCGCGGAGGTGGATCGCTTCCATCTGCGGCGTGTAGACGAAGACCTCCACCAGTGGGAAGGGCTTGGGCATCTCCGGGACATCGGCCGATCGGAGCTTGAACGAGAGCGCCCGGCGTCCGGGCCGGTACACGTTGGTCCGCACCGTGGCCTGGATCGTGCCCAGCAGCGACCGCAGGATCAGATCCTGGTCGAGCGACGTCACCTCGGTCAGGTCGTCCAGGATCTGCTGCTTGATCCCCTTGGCCTCTTCGGCCGGGGCGCCGCGCTCCGGATCGAACTTGGCCTCGAAGAGCTCGACGAGCCGCGCCGAGATCTGCGGGTTCGCGGCCATCGCGTCGTTCCGGTACTCCTCCGTGAACCGCGTCGAGACGCGCATCCGGTACTTGCGGTACGCGCGCAGGATCTGGACCTGATGCCAGTTCAGGCCCGCCACGATGATGAGCCGGTTCAGGGAGTCGACCTCCGCCTCACCGCGCCACATCGAGCCGAGCGCGTCGCGGACGTTCTCGGCCACGCCCTCGAGGTCGAGCACCGCGCCGCGCCCGTCGAGCACACCGAAGTCATGGATGAACACCCGTCCGTCGCCGCTCACGTGGACGGGAACCTCCTCGACGACCCGGAGACCGAGCGACTCGAGCAACGGCATGAAGGCGGACAGATCGACCTTCCCGCCGGTCTTGGAGAGGCGGACACGGGTGAGCCGTTCGCCCGCCGATTCGTTGCCGATGCCGACGACGAAACCGTCGGCCGATCTCTCGAGCTCCTCCAGGTTGAGGACGTCGTCGACGACGAGCGCCCAGTCCGAGTCCGACGTCTTGTAGTAGTCCGGGAACCGAGGCCCGTACGTGCCGGCGAGCGCGGTCCCTCGCTCTTCTCCCAGCCGGGCCACGAGTGCATCCTGCAGATCGTCGTCCCAGGTGCGCGCGAGCCGCTCGACGTCGGCCTCGAGCTGTTCGTACGGGATCTCGGGGATCTGCACGCCCGGCTCGACGTGGACGGTGAAGAAGATCTTGGCCGATTCGGTCTCGCCGAGCGACAGGTGGTAATCCACCGTCACGCCGTGGAACCGTGTCATGAACATGTCCTGCAACCGCTTGCGCAGGCCCGCGCTGAAGCGCTCGCGCGGCAGGGCGACGACGATCGAGACCTGGCGGCCGAACAGGTCCTTGCGCACGAGGACCCGGATCCCGGCGTGCTCCTCCAGCTGCAGGAGGCCCACGACGAGCCTGCGGAGCTCCTCCGCGCTGCCCTGGAACAGCTCGTCCTTCGGGAACGCGCCGAAGAGCTCGACCACCGCCTTGTAGTCGTGCGATCCCGGGATCAGGTCCTCGGCCGCCAGGATCTGCTCCAGCTTGTGGTGCAGCAGCGGCGTCTTCGTCGCCGGCTCCATGTACGCCTTCGACGTGAACAACCCGATCAACCGAGCCTCGCCGGTGATCCGGCCGTCCGGGGAGACCTTCCGGACGCCGACGTAGTCCATGCGGGCCCGCCGGTGCACGGTCGAGTAGGCCCGGGTCTTCGAGATCACCAACAGGTCGCCGTCCTCGATCCGCTGCCGGATGTACGGCGCCAGAGAGTCGAGCGGCGTCACATCGGAGAACGTGCTCTTCGACACGTCGGCGAGGATCCCGAGCCCCGATCCCGGGGTCGCCTGGATCGCGCGGCCCTCCGGCAGGTCGAGCAGGTCGTACTCGCGGTACCCGAGCAGCACGAAGTTGAGCTGGAGGAGCCAGTCGAGGAAGTCGACGGTCTCGCCGACCTCTTGGGGGGAGTATCGGACCGTGGCCTGCCGCGCGAGCTCCATCATGTGCCGGACGCGGTCCTGCATCGGCTCGAAGTCACGGACGACCAGCCGGACGTCGTGCAGGATCCCCCGGACCTTGCCCTCCAGCTCCTCCTGCTGCGACTCGCTCAGCCGCCGTTCGAGCTCGACGTGCATCACCGATTCGCGGTGGGCCGCGTCACGGCCGGAGAGCACGCGCTCGATCCGGCCGTCCTCGTTCCTCGCCGTCCCGATCACGGGATGGAGCAGGAGCTTCACGCGTAGCTCGCGGGCCGCGAGCTCTTCGACGACCGAATCGACCAGGAACGGTGAGTCATCGGTGTTGGTCTCGATGATCGCGCCGATCGCACCGTACCCATCGTCGCGTGAGGGGACGAACACGCGGACCGCCGATGCGTGATTCCCCCGTTCATCAACGAAGTCGAAGGCCGACGTCGTGATCGAGAACAGCTGGTCGGTCCCGTAGGAGGTCAGGTCGTCATCGGAGAGTCGCCGTAGGAACGCCTTCGCGAACGCGGCGACGGCGTCGCGGCGGTCGGCCGGGATCTCTTGCTGGATGCGGGAGAAGAGTGCGTCGAGGACGGGGTGCAGGGCGTGCGTCTGCTCGGCGGTGTCGGACACGGCGGTTCTCGGGTCGGTACGTCGATCGGGTGCGGTGGAAGGCTCGGTCGTCACATCGTAGCCGGTCCGCGAGCGGCCTCGACGACCTCGGCGGCTCGATCGTACCGACCGAACTGGGGCATCACGTAGACGCCCGCGACGTCCGCGTCACGGAGCGACGCCACGAGCTCCACCGCCATCCCGAGTCCTTCGGCCCACGCCGCGTCGCCGTCCTCTCCGGCGCGACGCATCCGCTCGCGCGCGGGCTCGGGGATCTCGATCCCCGGGACCTCGTTGTGCAGGAACTCGGCGTGGCGTCCGGACACCAACGGAAGGACGCCCGCGAGCACGGGCACGGAGAGCGGCTCCTCCGTCAGCTTCTCGTAGGCCTCGCGGAGGGTGAGGAGAGCGTCGACGGCGTACACGGGCTGGGTGAGGACGAACCGCGCGCCGGCCTCCACCTTGCGGGCGAGCAGCCGGACCTCATGATCCAGGTCGGGGGCGTTCGGCGCCACGGCGGCGCCCGCGAAGAACGAGGTCGGGGAGCCGATCGACGTCCCAGACCGATCGACCCCTAGATTGAAGGCGCCGGTGACCATGGACAGCAGCCCCGTCGCGGTCACGTCGACGTTGTCGGAGCCGTGCGGGTAGTCGCCGATCGTGACGGGGTCCCCGACGCACACGAAGAGGTTCCGGATCCCGAGCGCGTGTGCGCCCAGGAGATCCCCCTGGAGCCGCAAGAGGTTCCGTCCGCGCGTCGGGAAGTGCAGGACCGTCTCGATGTCCGCCTGCTCGTGGATCAGCCGGCAGGCGGCCCACGCGCTCATCCGCATCTTCGCCATCGGGGAATCGGCCACGTCGATCGCGTCCGCCCCCGCGTCGCGGAGGGTCTCCGCGGCGGCCACGAGCCGCGCGGCGTTGAACGAGCGCGGCGGCTCCATCTCGACGGTGACGACGAAGTGGCCGGTCGCGAGCTTCGCCTCGAGCTTGGTCGGCGGCGTGAGCGTGACGACGTCCAGGATCCGCTCGCCGTGGTCGTCGTCGGGGAGCTCGATCCGCGTGCGCGGGCCACGGTCGCGAAGGGCCGCGCCGATCGCGGTGGTGTGCGCGGGTCCCGTCCCGCAGCACCCGCCGATCACCGCAACGCCCTCGTCGAGCAGAGCGTGCGCGATCTCGCCGAAGTACTCGGGTGTCGCCGGGTAGACGAAGCGGCCCGCGATCTCGGCCGGACCCCCGGCGTTCGGGCGCGCGACGATGGGGATCCTCGCGGACGCCGCCACGGCTCCGATCGCGCGGACGACCCGGAGGACCTGCGCAGGACCTTCGCCACAGTTCACCCCCAGCGCGTCGACGCCCAGCTCGGCGAGCGCGGCCGCGACCTCCTCCGGCGTGGAGCCCAGGAGGGTGCGGTCGTCCCGCGTGAACGTCGCGGTCGCGACGAGCGCGACGTTCGGCGCGGCGTCCCGCGCAGCCCGCACCGCTTGTTCCATCTCGCGCACGTCCGTCTGCGTCTCGATGACGAGCAGGTCGGCGCCGGCCTCGGCGAGCGCTGCGGCCTGTTCACGGTACGCGGCGCACGCATCCTCCGGACGCACGCGCCCGTACGGCTGGAGCCGGACGCCGAGCGGCCCCATCGATCCGGCGACGGACGGGGCGCCGGCGTCGCGCGCGAGCGCGACGCCGGCGGCGCACAGGTCGGCCACACGCTCGGCGAGGCCGAACCGCTCCAGGCGATAGCGGTTCGCCCCGAAGGTGTTCGTGAGCAGGAGACGCGCGCCGGCGCCGGCGAACCCCGCGTGGATCTCCATCACGCGCGCCGGCGCGCTCACGTTCAGCTCCTCCATGCAGGCGTCGACGGCGACGCCGCGCGCGATCAGCGACGTGCCCATCCCGCCGTCGGCGAGCAGCGGCCCCTCGGCCAGCATCGAGCGGAACGCGACGGCGTCCATCGTCTCAGTCTCCCACCGCCGGAACGGCTCAGGCCTCGGGGACGACCGCGATCTCGTGCGTGATCCGCACCACGGATCGGAGCGTCGCGGCGGTCGCGCAGAACTTCCGCTCTGCCAGGTCGACGGCCTTCGCCGCCTTGGTCGGATCCACGGCACCGGTCAGGACGAACCGCATGTGCATCGCTCGGAACGTCCACGGAGGCTCCGGGTCCTGGGTGGAGTGGACGGTCACGTCGAGGCGGCGGAGATCCTGTCGTTGCTTGCGGAGGACCACGACCACGTCGTACGCGGTGCACGCGGCAAGGGACAGGGGGAGTAGGTCCGAAGGCTTGGCGCCGGGTCCGTCGTGGTTCCCCCCGACCCGGACCGGGTCGCCGTACGAGGTGGTCCCGACGAATTGGATGCGATCGCCCGTCCACGCGAGGGTGACGTCAGCCATCCGGGGAGCGAGTCTATCGGCCTACGGCCCTCGCTTCGTTGGGGAGACTTTCGTCGACTTCCGGACGTGGTTCGGGGTCCCTGGGCGGGGTAGGCTACAGCCGTTCGGGGGTTCGCCCCGGGCCGGTCAGCGCTCGAGGGGGGAGATGAGCCAACACCGGGTCCGGATCGTCGTAGGCGAAGGAAGGTCCGCGCGGATGGGCTTCCTTCGCTTCGTGCTGCAGTCGGAGGGCTACCGGGTCGTCGCCCAGGCCTCCAGCTCGGCCGAGCTGGCCCGCGTCCTCGCCGAGCAGCAACCCGACGTCGTGGTCCTGGACGACGGGATCGGCGCCACGGCCGTTCAGATGGCGCACGAGGTCTCCCCCGCCTCGAAGGTGATCCTGGTGTGGCCGGGCGCTGTCGTTCCGATCGGGGGCGACGCGCGTGTCGAGCCGAGCGAGGTGCTTCGGTCCCTCGGACCGGCCGTCGCCAAGGCGGTCGGTCCCATCTCGGCCACGTTCGAGACGATCTCGAAGCCCTCGTGGGTCGACCGGGTCCGGAAGGATCCGGCGACGCTCCGCGAGCGCCTGGACCAGGGCGGCGGCCTGCCCACCGAGCGTCCAAGCATCACGGAGCTCCAGCGGCAGGTCCACTTCGACGAGCCCGACGACGACGAGGGGGCCGACGACGAGCCGCTCGCCCCCGTGGTGTCGTTGTCGCGGCTGAGCCTTCCGCCCGCGGTGTGGGCGAGCACGATCGACCTCGATGAGGTCGAGGAGGGCGAGGGCGCCGTGGCCGTCGCCGCGGGATCCGAGTCGTCGGACTGGAACCGGCGGCTGGGGATGATCGCGCTCGGCGGTGCGGTCGCCGCCGGCGCGGTCGTGGTCGCCCTCGCGCTGGGCGGCTCCCGAGGTCGGGTCGGCACCCTGTCGGCATCCGGGACGTTCCCGCAACCCACGGCCGGCGCTCCTGCTCCGGGTTCGGTGCTCTCCGATCTGAACGCACAGGCCGGGGCCCTCACTGGGCTGGACGGCCTGTTCCCCTCGGTGCCGGAGGGGCCGAGCGGCGGCGTGGGCGGTCCTCACGGCGGCGGTGGGAACACGGGCGGCGGCGGGAACACGGGCGGCGGCGGGAACACCGGCAGCGGGAACACGGGCGGTGGCGGCGGGGGCGGCGTCAGCAGCATGCCGGGGAACTCGCCACGCAACCCGTTCGGCGGCCCCCCCGGACAGTTGCCTTCCCACGGCGCGGGCATCGGACCGGGGAACAGCGCCGCGGCGCACAAGCACGCGGGCCAGCGTGGGAAGAGCGCCGACCACGCCAACCAGAACGGCCTCGACCACCCGCACAAGAAGTAGCGTGCTCGGTCCGGCGGGCCGGCTCGGTGACCTCCGATGAACGGCTACGGCAAGCTCCAGCGGGTGTACGTGCGGGCGCCGAACGCCGACGACCTTCATCCGTGGCGCGACTACGGCTGGCACCGGGCGCCCGACGCGCCCGCGGCCGACCGGGAGCATCGAGCCTTCCGGGAGCTGCTGGCCGACGCGGGAGCGGAGGTGATCGTGGGGCGGACACGCATCCCCGGCGATCCGGACGCGATCTACGCCTACGACCCCACCCTCGTCCTCGACGATGGGGTGATCCTGCTTCGGCCGGGCAAGCCGGGGCGGCGTGGGGAGCCATCGGCGCTCGGCAGCGACCTCGAGGGAGCCGGCGTCCCGGTGGTCGCCGCCCACGGGCCACCGGCGGTGGCCGAGGGCGGCGACCTCCTGTTCCTCGACGACGAGACCCTGCTCGCCGGCGTCGGCTACCGCACGAACGACGAGGGCATCTCACAGCTCGCGGAGCTCCTCGGACCGAGGGCGATCTCCGTCGTGCCGTTCGACCTGCCCCACCTCCACGGACCGGCCGAGTGCGTCCACCTCATGTCGTTCCTCTCACCGCTCGACGAGGACCTCGTGGTCGGCTACGTCCCGATGATGCCCGTGCGGCTCGTGCAGCTGCTCGAGCGGCGCGGGATCGCGATCGTCGAGGTCCCGGACGAAGAGTTCCCGACGATGGGACCCAACGTCCTCGCCCTCGGTCCTCGGATCGCGCTGGCGCTCGAGGGCAATCCCGGAACTCGTCGACGGATGGAGGACGCGGGGGTGGACGTGCGCATCTACGCCGGCGCCGACATCAGCACCAACGGCGACGGCGGTCCGACCTGTCTCACCCGTCCGCTCGCACGCGGCTGACCGTCCGCGCCCCTTCGATAGCCTGACCGTCGTGCCCGATCGCGTCTTCAACTTCGCCGCCGGACCGGGGATCCTGCCGCTCGCCGTCCTCGAGCAGGCGCGCCGCGACCTCCCGACGCTCCCCGACGTCGGAGCGTCCGCCCTGGAGGTGAGCCACCGCGGGCCGTGGTTCACGTCCGTGATCGAGGAAGCCGAAACGAACCTGCGGTCGTTGCTCGCGATCCCCGACCGCTTCCACGTGCTGTTCTGCCAGGGCGGCGCCTCGATGCAGTTCTCGATGGTCCCCATGAACCTGCTCCGTGGCGCCGGGACCGCCGCCGACCACATCGTCACGGGATCGTGGGGTGCCAAGGCGGTCACCGAGGGCAGGAAGGAGGGCGCCGTCCGGATCGCATGGACGGACGCCGATGAGCGGTTCGTCCGCATCCCCGACCCGCAGGAGCTCCTGGAGGCGATCGCGCCGGGAGCCGCTTACGTCCACGTCACGACGAACGAGACGATCCAGGGGGTCGAGTTCCCCGGAACGCCGATCGTCCCCGACGACACGCCCTTGGTCGCGGATGCATCATCGGACTTCCTGTCGCGGCCGATCGACGTCGAGCGATTCGGGCTGCTCTACGCGGGCGCGCAGAAGAACGCCGGCCCGGCCGGCGTCACGATCATCCTCGTCCGCGAGGACCTGCTCGAGCGCGTCCCGTCCGGGCTCCCTTCGACCCTCGACTACCGGACCTACGTGGAACACCGCTCCCTGTTCAACACACCACCCGTGTTCGCGATCTACGTCCTGATGCTCGTGACCCGCTGGCTCCGGGACGGCGTCGGGGGATTGGAGGAGATGGGGTCCCGCAACCGCGAGAAGGCGTCGATGCTCTACGACGTGATCGACGACGCGCCCGAGTTCTACCGCGGTCACGCCGAGCGCGGCTCCCGGTCCTTGATGAACGTGACGTTCGGGCTCCCGTCGGAGGACCTCGAAGCCGCGTTCGTCGCCGAGGCGGCCGAGCGCGGGATGATCGAGCTCCGAGGACACCGCAGCGTCGGCGGCATCCGCGCGTCGATCTACAACGCGATGCCGCTCGAAGGTGTCGGGGCGCTCGCGGCGTTCATGAACCAGTTCCGGGAACGCGCCTCCGCGCGTTAGGTGCGCGTCCGGATCACGTCGAACTCGTGGCCCTCGGGATCGGTGAGCGTCCGCCACGGGACGTCGTCGAGGGTCCGCTCCTCGCCGTCCCACGAACCGCCGAGCGCCACGATCCGTTCCGTGGCCTCCGCCAGGTCGGGGGCGCCGAGGTCCAGGTGGATCCTGACCTTGCCCTGCTTCGGTTCCGGCACGCGCTGGATGCAGATGGCTGGCAGGTCCTCGCGGTCCTTCAGCACCAGGAAGCGACCGTCGTCGAGCTCCTCGTCGAGCTCGGTGTCGAGCACAGCCGCCCAGAAGTCCGCGATGCGGCGCGCGTCCTGCGCATCGATCGTGATGAACAGGAACCGGGCGATCGCCGTCACGTCACGCTCCGACCAGTTCGTCCGCCACCTGGGCGAACACCTCGCTGTGCCGGTCGACATCGTCGGCCGTCGTCGCGGGGGACATCAGCGCCATGTTGTGGAACGGCGTCATCAGGATCCCGCGGTTGAGCAGGGAGAGGTGGATGAAGGCATCGAGCTCCTCGTCCTGCCCGGCCGCCGCCTCGTTCCCGTTGCGCGCCCGGTCCGGCCGGAACAGGTACTCGACCCGGCAGCCGAGCCGCACGACGTGCCACGGCAGCTCATGGGTCGTGATGACGTCCTGGACGCCTCGCTCGAAGCGCTCACCGAGCCCGATCATCCGTTCGAACGCCTCGTCGGTGAGGACCTCCCCCAACGTCGCGCGCATCGCCGCGAGCGACAGCGCGTTGCCGGCGAGGGTCCCGCCGATCCCGCCCACGTCGGCGTTCTTCCAGTCCGTGTGCTCGTAGACGCGTCGCGAGAGATCGTCACTGAGCCCGTAGGCGGCACTCGGGATGCCCGCACCGAGCGTCTTCCCGATCGTCACGATGTCGGGTTGGAGGTTCCACGCCTGCGTGCACCCTCCGGGGCCAGCGCTGATCGTGTGCGTCTCGTCGATCAGCAGCAGGGTTCCGGAGCTCGTGCAGAGCTCTCGGACGGACTCGTGGTAGCCGGGGTCCGGCAGCACGATCCCGATGTTCGTGAGCGCAGGCTCGAACAGACAGACCGCGACATCACCCTCGGCGAGCTCCTGCTCCAACGCAGCCAGGTCGTTGATCTCGACCACCCGCGTGGTCTCCTCGAGCGGCACGGGCGGGCCCAGGTTGCCCTCGCGCGGGATGACGCCACCCTCCGCGTCCAGAGTCGCGAACGTCTCGTCGACCGAGCCGTGGTAGTTCCAGTTGTGCACGACGATCTTGGGACGGCCCGTGACCTCCCGCGCCCAGCGGATCGCGAACCGGTTGGCGTCGGTCGCCGTCAGGCAGAACTGCCAGAACGGCAGCCCGAAGCGACGAACCATCTCTCGGCCGACCCACGCCGCGTCCTCGGTCGGGAGCATGAGGGTGATGCCCCGTCCCGCCTGCTCGGCGATCGCGTCGACCGAGACCTTGGGCGCATGGCCCGCCATGCCTCCCGTGTCCCCGAGGCAGAAGTCCACGAACGCGTTGTCGTCGGCGTCCCAGAAGTGGGCCCCCTCGGCGCGATCCACGAAGACCGGGTGGTCGCCGGGCCACCGGGTCATCCAGTTCATCGGGACCCCGAACAGGAGCGATGCCTTCGCCTCCTCCGCGAGCTCCTTCGACCGCGGATGGCGTTCGCGGAACAGGACGAGCTCGCGGTCCATCAGCTCATGCAGCCGTGATCGATCGATCGTCCTCACCGGCGACCCCCTCTGTCGGTCCGCGGAGTCTACGCGCCGGGTACCATCCCGCGATGGCCCGCGCCCGCCGGCTCGCCCTCGTGCTCGTCCCCGTGCTTGTCCTGACCGGGGGCGTGGAGACGTCCACCGCGGCGGCTCCCGCCACGGCCGAGCCCGTCCAGATCCGTGCGGCCTCGCGACCGGCGTGGATGCGGGACATCGACGCGGTCATCGGGAACCGGCCGGTCTCCGTCGCGGTCGGTGCGGACGGCGAACGGTGGTACGGGCACCTCGGTTGGGTCGGCCGGCCACCCGCATCCAACGAGAAGCTGTTGCTCTCGATGGCGTTGTACGACCGGTACGCGCCGTGGAAGAGGATCCTCACCGAGGTGAAGGCGCCGTCGAAGCCCGGCCGTCGAGGGGTGATCCACGGGAACCTGTGGATCATCGGCCACGGCGATCCCGAGATCGGTCGGCCGCAGCTCGGACACCTCGCGCGCGCGATCGTGGAGACCGGGGTCCGTTCGATCCGCGGCTCCGTGATCGGGAGCACGGGTCCGTTCTCGCGCGATTGGTGGGCGAAGGGGTGGAAGGACTATTTCCCCCGGGACTACATCCCGTTGCCCACCGCCCTGACGTTCCGGCAGAACACCGTGAACGGCGTTCATATCCGGGACGCAGAACGGCGAGCCGCGAAGCGCCTGACGGCTCAGCTGGAGGAGCGCGGCGTCAGGGTGCGCGGCAAGCCGCGCATGGACCGCCCGTCCGGCGGACTCGTCCGGATCACCGCGATCCGCTCGGAACGTCTGCGGACGGTGATCCGACGCATGGACGTGCGCTCCCGCAACTTCTACGCCGAGGTACTCGGCAAACGCATCGGGTTCGACCGGTCGGGACACGGGACGATCGCCGCGGGCGCACGCGCGATCGACCGGTTCACGGATCGGCACGGACAGGACTTCACGCTCTACGACGCGTCCGGGTTGAGCTACGCGAACCGGGCCACCGCGAACGGGATCCTGGAGCTGCTGTGGGTGGCGGGTGATTCCGCCTGGGGGAAGATCCTGCGCGGATCTCTCCCCATGGGCGGCCAGGGGACGCTCGAGGGACGGTTCGGCTCCCTGGCGATCCGCGCGAAGACCGGCACGCTCGACGACGCCTCGGCCCTCTCCGGCTGGGTCCGGCTCAAGGCCTCGGGTCGCTGGGTGGCGTTCTCGATCCTGTCGAGCGGGTTCAACGAGTGGGCCGCGAAGACGATCGAGGACAAGATCGTGCGGATCGTGAGTTCCGAAGCGAAGGACCCGACTCCCTAGCCGAGGTCGCGCGCGTAGCGGACGATCGGCCGGTTCGCGCACTCGAACTGGTGATCGCTGACTGTGCCGTCCCACGCCCAGCCGTTCCGCTCGTAGAAGCGCCGTCCCAGGTCATTCGTCTCCAGGACCCAGAGGGTCACCCTCGCGTAGGCGGCGGCGCGGAGTCGGTCGAGGGATGCGTCCAGCAGCGCTCGACCGACGCCGCTGCCCTGGAACTCCTGGAGCACGTAGATCGCGCGGAGCTCGCCCGTGTCGGGCGAGGCGACGTCGTCGCGCGACGGACCCGCGTTCGCGAACCCGACCACGCGGCCGTCCTCGTCGCTCGCGATGAGGACGGCCGCCCGCTCCTCGGGTCGCAGGAACCACGCCGTCCACATCGCCTCGCGGTCGTCGACGGACAGTCCCTCGAGGAACCCGTCCGGCAGCTGTCCGCGGTAGGCCCAGCGCCACGATGCGACGTGCACCTCCGCGATCGCGCGGGCGTCGTCCACCGTCGCGTCGCGGACGGTCACCGGCACGTCGTCAGCCTCCCGATGAGCGGGGGTGGAGCAGCCCGTAGAGGTAGCCGTCGGTGAGGGCCTCCCACGACGCCTCGATGATGTTCTCCGAGACCCCGACGGTGGTCCACGCCTGCTCACCGTCGGACATGTCGATCAGCACGCGGACGACAGCCCCGGTCCCCACGCTCTCGTCCAGGACTCGGACGCGGAAGTCCTCGAGCTCCATCGTGTCGAGCTGCGGGTAGTCGTTCGTGAGCGCCTTGCGCAGCGCGTTGTCCAGCGCACCGACGGGACCCTGGCCCTCCGCGGACTCGATGTGGCGCGTTCCCTTGGTCCGGACCTTCACGGTCGCCTCCGCGAGCGGCGGCTCGTCGTCCGCGACCCGTTCCTCGACGTGGACGCGGTAGCTGTCCACGTCGAAGAACGGCTGGGTCCAGCCGGAGGCGCGCCGCATCAGCAGATCGAGCGACGCGTCGGCCACGTCGAAGGCGTAGCCCACCGCCTCTTGGCGCTTGACCTCGTCGACGACCGTCGGGATGTGGATCTCGTCGAGCTCGATCCCGAGCTCCTGCGCCTTCATCCGGATCGTCGAGCCGCCCGCGTAATCCGAGGCGACGACGCCGCGACGGTTCCCGACCGTTTCCGGATCGACGTGCTCGTAGGCGCCCGAGATCCGCGCCACGCCGCTCGTATGCAGCCCCGCCTTGTGCGTGAACGCGTGGCGCCCCGCGTACGGCTGATGGGAGTCGGGCGCGACGTTCGCGACCTCGGCGACGTAGTGCGCGAGCTCGGTCAGGTGCTCGACGGCGTCCGTGGGCAGCGCCTCGGTCGCGCCCATCTTCAGGATCAGGTCGGCGGCGATCGGGATCAGGTCGGCGTTGCCCGTCCGCTCGCCGTACCCGTTGATCGTGCCCTGCACCTGCAGCACGCCCGCGTCCACGGCGATCAGCGAGTTCGCCACGGCGCACCCCGCGTCGTTGTGGACGTGGATCCCGAGCGGGACGCTGGTGCGGGTGGCCACCGCACGCACGACGCGAGCGACGTCGAACGGGAGCATCCCGCCGTTCGTGTCGCACAGGATCAGCCGCTCGGCCCCGCTCTCCTCGGCGGCCTCGAGCAC
>JBKOZW010000060.1:0-8474 GCA_046726095.1 Actinomycetota bacterium | reverse complement strand
GTGCCGACCTCGACCGCCGCGGCCCCCAGCCGGGTGAACGCGATGTTCCCGCCGCGTTCTTGACGGGGGTGCTCCTCGCGGGCGTCGCGCTCGCGGCGTTGTGGGCCGGACCGGCGGCGTTCGCCGTGGTCGCGGGTCTCGCCGTGCTCGTCGCCCAGGGCGAGCTCTTCGGCGTGATGGTGAAGGCGCACAACCAGCCGGCCACCCTCGTGGGGCTGGTCGCGGGTGTCCTGATGATGGCGGGCGCCTACCTCCGGGGCGAGGCCGCGACGCCAGCGATGTTCGCGCTCGGGGTCATGGCGGCGTTCCTTTGGTTCATGACGGTGCCCGCAGAACACCGGACGAACGTGACCCGGAACATCGGGCTCACCGTGCTGAACATGGCGTGGATCCCCCTGCTCGCCGGCTACCTGATCGCGACGCTCAAGCTTCCCGATGGCCGCGCGCTAGTGTTCGCGATCGTCGGCCTGACGTTCCTGTTCGACACGGCCGCGTTCCTGATCGGGTCGGTGTCGGGCGGCGGTTGGTTCCAACGGCCGCTCGCACCCAACATCAGTCCGAAGAAGTCATGGGAAGGGCTGTTGGGTGGCACGCTGACGACGATCGTGGCATCGGGCGCGTTCGTCACGTCGTTCGTGGGTCCGTTCGAGGACAGGCGGGTCGATGCGCTGCTGCTGGGACTGGTCGTGTCGGTGGCGGCGACGCTCGGAGACCTCGCCGAGTCGATCGTCAAGCGCGATGTCGGCGTCAAGGATATGGGAACCGTCCTGCCCGGGCACGGGGGAGTGCTGGACCGGATCGACTCCCTGCTGTTCGTGGCGCCGGCCACTTTCCTGCTGTTCCGTGTGATATTCACGTAACGTCGCCTTCACAGCGTTCTCACGGCCTCGGAGTAAGCTCCAAACCATGCGGTCGATCACGATCCTCGGATCCACGGGGTCCATCGGGACCCAGGCCTTGGACGTGGTCCGCCGACACCCGGACCGCTTCAAGATCGTGGGCCTGTCCGCGGCGGGGATGAATCAGGATCTGCTGATCGGCCAGACCCGTGAGTTCCTCCCGCCGCTGATCGCGATCGCCGATGAGACCGCAGCTGCGGACGTCAAGGCGAAGCTCGGCTCGATCAAGGGTGTCGATCTGATGGTCGGACCCGACGCGGCGGAGATCCTCGCCGCCAAGACCGACGCTGATTTCGTCCTGAACGGCCTCGTGGGATCTGCGGGACTCGCGCCGACCCTCGCCGCGCTGCAGGCGGGCAAGACCGTGGCGCTCGCCAACAAGGAGTCGCTCGTCGTGGGCGGCGAGCTCGTGATGGATCTCGTCAAGGGCGAGCCGGAACGGCTCCTCCCCGTCGATTCCGAACACGCCGCGCTCGCGATGGCCCTTCGCCACGAGCGCCGGGAGGACCTGAAACGCGTCGTGATCACCGGCTCCGGAGGACCGTTCCGTGGATGGACGCGCAGTGAGCTCGCACGCGCGTCGGTCAAGGAAGCCCTGCAGCATCCCGTGTGGTCGATGGGCCCGAAGATCACGATCGACTCGGCCACGCTCATGAACAAGGGGCTCGAGGTGATCGAGGCCCACCACCTGTTCGATCTCGAGTACTCGCAGATCCATGTCTTGGTGCATCCTGAGGGCACGATCCACGCGCTCGTCGAGTTCCGGGACGGGAGCCTCCGTGCGGAGATGGCGACCGCGGACATGCGGTTGCCGATCCAGCTCGCGCTCGCGTGGCCCGAGCGTTTGCCCACCGGCGTGGAACCTGTTCCGCTGACCGAGCGCGCGCTGACGTTCGAGCCGGTCGACCGCGAGGCGTTCCCGGCCGTCGATCTTGCCTACCGCGTGGGTGCCCTGGGCTCGACGTTCCCCGCGGTGATGAACGCGGCCAACGAGGTCGCCGTGATGGCGTTCCTCGAAGGCAAGATCCAACTCACCAGGATCGTCGAGGTCGTCCAGGCGGTCGTGGACGAGCACGACGCCGCACCCCTCGTATCGATCGTCAACATCGAGCGCGCCGACCACTGGGCGCGCCAGCGCGCGGCCGAGATCATCGAGGAACGCTGAGAGGCCACCCCCGGTGGGTGCCCTCGCGGTCGTTGCCTTCTTCGTCGCCCTGTTCGCGATCATCCTGATCCACGAAGCGGGGCACTACGTCATGGCCCGTGCGTTCGGGTTCCGCGTTCTGGAGTACTTCGTCGGGTTCGGGCCGCGATTGTGGTCGTTCCGTCGCGGGGAGATCGAATACGGGGTCAAGGCGATCCCCGCGGGCGGCTACGTGAAGATCGCCGGCATGAACCCGTTCCAGGACGATGTCCCTCCGGGCGACGAGCACCGAGCGTACGGGGCCAAGCCACGATGGCAGCGCGCGCTCGTGATCCTCGCCGGTCCGCTCTCGCACTTCCTCGTCGCGGCCATCATCTTCTCGGTGCTGCTGTGGACGTCGGGGACGACCGATCGGACGACGGTGTCGGTGATCTCTGGTGTGCCGGCCGAGATCGACGGTCAACCATCCCCGGCGGCGCGCGCCGGACTGCTCCCGGGAGACGTGATCGTGCGGCTCGGCGACCTGGCCCACCCGACCCCGGTGGAGGTCGGCCCGTACGTCGCGGCCCATCCCGAACAGAGCATCCCGGTCGCGGTGCAGCGTGGCGATCGGGTCGTGGTGTTCAGGGTTCGCCCGATCGTCGTCGATCCCGGGACGGACCACGCCTCGGTGCGGCTCGGGATCGAGCTCGGTCCGGCCCCGCTGGCGCTCCTGCCCTCGATCAGAGGCGGCGTCGCGGACGTCGGGAAGTACACGGTGCAGTCGGTCGAGCAGATCGGCCGCGCGTTCGGTCCCCAAGGCATCGCCCGCGTCGTCACGCTGCTGTTCACTGACGCGCCGCGCACCGACAACGACACCGTCTCCGTGGTCGGGGTCGGCCAGGAGGTCGGTGCGATCGGATCGACGGGGAACTGGGCGGCGTTCCTGTGGCTGTTCGCCTACGTCACCCTTTTCATCGGCGTCGTGAACCTGATCCCGCTCCCTCCGTTCGACGGCGGCCATCTGGCGGTCCTGGCGATCGAGGGGATCCGCGGCCGGCCGATCGACGTGCGGAAGATCGTGCCCGTGTCCGCGGTGGTGCTGCTGCTGCTCGGGTTCTTCGTGATCTCGACCGCGATCCTCGACGTGGTGAAGCGGGTCCCGACCGGTCCGTAGCCGCTCGCGTACCATCGTTCCGGAGCGGCGGGAAACGAACCCGCCCACGGGAGCGCCATGGCCTTCAGCCTCACGATCGTCGGTTTCGTCGTCGCCTTGTTCGTGATCGTGATGATCCACGAGCTCGGTCATTACCTGGTGGCCCGCGTGTACGGGTTCCGCGTCCTCGAGTACTTCCTCGGCTTCGGTCCCAAGCTGTGGTCGTTCCGGCGCGGCGAGATCGAGTACGGCGTCAAGGCGATCCCGGCCGGCGGCTACGTGAAGATCGCCGGGATGAACCCCTTCGAGAACGACGTGCCGCCCGGCGACGAGCACCGGGCGTACGGCGTGAAACCGCGCTGGCAGCGCGCGCTCGTGATCCTCGCCGGACCCGCGTCGCACTTCGTCGTGGGCGGTCTTATCCTGGGCGTCGTCCTCGCGGTCTGGGGGCGGCCGACCGGCCCCTGGCGCATCGACGAGGTGCCGCGACAGCTCGACGAGGCCGGCGCGGTCGCGTCCCCGGCGTTCCAGGCGGGGCTCCAGCCGGGCGACGTGATCCTGTCCATCGCCGGCGTTCCAACGTCCGACCGGGGCGACATCGAGCGCGTCATCACGAGCAACATCGGTCAACCGGTGGAGGTCATCGTCGACCGGAACGGACAGCAGATGACCCTCGCATTGGAGCCCGTCAGCGACGTGGTCGACGGCGAGACGCGCGGCAGGCTCGGCGTCGTGATCACGGCGATCGGCAAGCAGGACGTCCCCGTGCCCCTGGCCCTGGTGCAGGGCTTCGGCGACGCCGCGAGCTTCTGCAGGGAGTCCGTGACGCAGATCGCCCGCGTGTTCGGACCTGAGGGCTTCGGACGGCTGTTCACCTTGCTGTCGACCGACGCGCCGCGCGACCGCACCGACCCGGCCTCGATCGTCGGGATCTCGCGCGAGGTCGGCTCCATCGGCGAGCAGGGCGACTGGCCGTACGCCCTCAGTGTCTTCGCGTACATCGTGATCTTCATCGGGCTGGTGAACCTCCTGCCGCTCCCGCCGTTCGACGGCGGACACCTCGCGGTCCTCGCGATCGAGAAGGTGCGACGCCGCAGCGTCGACCTGAAGAAGGTGGTCCCCGTGTCCGCCGTCGTCCTGGCTCTCCTGGTGTTCCTCACGATCTCGACGCTCGTCCTCGACATCTGGAAGCCACTCCCGACCAGCCCCTGACCAGCGGGAAGGGAACGTGCCGCGCAACGATTTCTCCATCGGCGAGCGGCTGCGTCTACAGAGGCGCCCGCGTACCATTGGCCGGTGAGCGAGCAGACCGTGCTGGTCGTGGACGACGAGGAAGCGATCGCCGAGGCGGTCCGTGCCCGGCTCGAGAGCGAGGGCTACCGGGTCGTGGTCGCATCCGATGGTCCCGAGGCGATCGAGGCCTCCCGGGAGCATCAGCCCGACCTCGTCGTGCTCGACCTGATGCTCCCCGGGATGGACGGCCTCGAGGTCTGCAAACGGATCCAGCGGGATCGATGGACCCCCGTCCTGATGCTGACCGCGAAGACCGAGGAGTCGGACAAGGTGGCCGGGTTCGCGGTCGGGGCGGACGACTACCTCACCAAGCCGTTCAGTCTCCGGGAGCTCGCCGTCAGGGTCCGCGCGATCCTGCGCCGCGTCGAGCGGATCGAGAGCGTCCAGGGTGAGGACGCCGGCCCGATCGAACTGCACGGACTCCGGGTCGATGCGGCTCGCCGGCGAGTGGAGGTGGACGAAGAAGAGATCGGGCTGACACCGCTCGAGTTCGAGATCCTGCTTACGCTGGCCCGCGAACCGGGTGTGGTCCTGAGCCGCGACCAACTGATGGACCGCGTCTGGGGGTACCGCGACTATGCGGGCGGGCGCGTGGTCGATTCGCACGTGGCCCGGATCCGTCGCAAGCTCGGCGAGGACGGCAACGACCCGCGGTTCATCCGGACGGTCCACGGGGTCGGGTACGCGTTCAAGGAATGACCTGATGCGACCGTTCGAGAAGCTGCCGACGATCCGCACGAAGCTCGGCTCGGTGATCGTCCTCGCGGTCGCGATGACGCTCATCCTCGTGTTCCTGATGCTCGGCTACGCGCTCCGCGAGTCGTCGCAGGACTCCCGCCGCCTCCACCTGGTGTGGGCTGCGCGCACGTACGCCGCACAGGGATCCGTGGATCCGGGGAGGGGGGTGACGATCGTGGTCACGACGCCCAGCGGGGTCGTGGTGCAGGGTCAACCCCCCGCGCCCCTGCCGAACATCACGGACGGGCTGGTCCACGTCGGACGGACCCCTCAGCTCGAATACGCGTCGGTGCCGGTCGTACGCCACGGCGCCGTGGTGCAGATCGTCTTCGCGGTGCAGTCGGCGCTGGAGCCCGGCATCGTCGGTCGTGCTGCCGCCACCGCGACCTTCCTGCTCGACTTCTGGTTGCAGTTCCTGATCGCCGGCGCGCTTGGCGCCGGGATCTCGCTCGTCATCGCGCGATGGTTCGCCCGGGGGATGACGCAGCCGTTGCGCGATATGGCGGCGGCGGCTCGGCGGCTGGAGCGTGGCGACTACTCGACCCGGGTCAACGTGCGGAGCCTCGACGAGGTGGGCCAGCTCGCCGCGGCGTTCAACCGGATGAGCGCGGAGCTGGAAGATCTTGAGCGGAGCCGCCGAGATCTGGTGGCGAACGTTTCCCACGAGCTCAAGACACCGATCGCGGCGATCCGTGCTCACCTCGAGAACCTCGCCGACGGGGTGGAACAGGCCGATCCGCGGACGTTGCAGGTCATGTTGTCGCAGACCGAGCGGCTGAGCCGGCTCGTGGACCAGCTGCTCGACCTGTCCCGTCTCGAGTCGGGCGAAGTCCCGTTCGAGCGAGAGGTGGTCGCGATCGCCCCACTCGTCGCTCGCGTGATCTCGGAGATCACGATCGGCCGGGCGATCTCGGACGTTCGGCTTGAGGCAGACGTCCCCGCCGGCATCGCGGCCGAAGCCGACCCGGAGCGCATCCATCAGGTCCTGTTCAACCTGGTTGACAACGCGGCCCGCTTCACGCCGCCGGGGGGCGAGATCACGATCACCGCACGGTCGGGCGACGAACGGGTCGAGATCCGCGTGGCCGACACGGGCGTGGGGATCGCGGCCGAGCACCTGCCCCGGGTGTTCGAACGGTTCTACCGCGTCGACGCATCGCGGTCGCGCGATGACGGGGGAACCGGGATCGGACTGGCGATCGCTCGTTCGATCGTGGAGGGACACGGCGGCCGGATCGTCGCCGAGAGCGATCCTGGCCACGGCAGCGCGTTCACGTTCGATCTGCCCGCCGCGGTGCCCGCCGCCGCGGTCGACGACAGGAGGCCCGGGTGAAGACGGCCACGACCAGCGTCACGATCTCGACGGGGGAGCGGTACGCCTACCTCGACCTGACCGACGACCTCCAGCGCGCGATCAAGGACTCGGGCGTGACGGACGGGGCCGCGATCGTCTTCTGTGCCCACACGACCTGCGCCCTGCTGATCAACGAATGGGAAGACGGAGCGCTCGCAGACTTCCGGCGCCACGTCACGGAGCTCGTGCCTCAGGACGGGGTGTATTACGCGCACGACGATTTCGACGTCCGGACGCAGAACATGCACGACGACGAACGGAAGAACGGGCACGCACACGTGAAGGCGATGCTCCTGTCCGCCACGTCACACGCCGTCCCGGTGGTCGCGGGTGAGCCCGCGCTCGGGCGCTGGCAGCGCCTGATCTTCTTCGAGATGGACGATCCCAAGGAGCGCACGATCACGTTCCACGTGTTCGGCTCGTGACCGGTGCTGGGAGACTGACGACCGAGATGGTCGAACGCAGGAAGTCGCGGCAGATCCAGCTCGGTCGTGTGGCGATCGGCGGCGACGCGCCCGTCAGCGTCCAGTCGATGACCACGACCAAGACGGCGGACATCAACGCGACCCTCCAGCAGATCGCCTCCCTCGTGGCCGCTGGCGTCGACATCGTGCGCGTCGCCGTCCCGCACTGGGAGGACGCGGAGGCGCTCGTGGCGATCGCAGCGAAGTCGACGGTCCCGGTGGTCGCGGACATCCACTTCCAGTGGAAGTACGCGATGGCCGCGCTCGAGGCCGGCGTGCAAGGACTGCGGATCAACCCCGGGAACATCAAGCACCACGACAAGGTGCGCCTGATCGCGCGCGAGGCCAAGGACCGCGAGGTGCCCATCCGCATCGGCGTGAACGCGGGCTCGCTCGAGAAGGAGCTCCTCGAGAGGCACGGCACGCCCACGCCGGCCGCCCTGGTCGAGTCCGCGATGAACGAGGCGAGGATCCTGGAGGACGAGGGCTTCTTCGACATCAAGATCAGCGTGAAGCACTCGAACCCGCGGGTGATGATCGAGGCGTACCGGGAGCTCGCCGAAGCGTGCGACTACCCGCTCCACCTCGGGGTGACGGAAGCCGGTCCCATGCCGATGGGCGGGGTCAAGAGCGCCGTCGGGATCGGGACGCTCCTATCGGAGGGGATCGGCGACACGATCCGCGTCTCCCTCACCGACGACCCGGTCGAGGAGGTCAAGGTCGGCAACGCTATCCTGCAGTCGCTGGGTCTCCGCCGGCGCGGTCTCGATCTGGTCGCCTGCCCCTCCTGCGGCCGCGCGGAGGTCGACGTGCTCGCGCTCACGAAACGCGTCAACGCCGCGATCGAGAAGGAGAGGTTCGGCGTCCCGATGCGAGTCGCGGTCATGGGCTGCGTGGTGAACGGGCCGGGAGAGGCGCGCGAGGCCGATGTCGGGATCGCGAGCGGGAACGGTCTCGGCTTCATCGTCCGGCAGGGCGAGGTGGTCGCGAAGGTCGACGAGGCGTCGCTCGTGGATGCGCTGCTCCACGAGGCGCGGAAGGTCGCGGCCGAGAAGGCCGCGGCCGTCGGCGCCGAGGACTGAGGAGCGCACGGTCAGGCGGCGGCCGCGGCCGCCGCCGTTTCCTCGCTCCGGGACTCCCCGCGCGGCGCGGCGAACCAGATCACGATCACGGCGATCGCGGCCAGGTTCCGCGCGACGACGACGAGCTTGAGCCAGGCGCTGGGCACCATCGCGGGGTCGGGCCACGAGATCGCGATGACGCCGGTGAGCGCGATCGCGACGCCCGCGAAGATCGCGGCCCCTTGGTCGACGTCGTCGCCCTCGAAGGCGAGCGCGGTCCACGGCAGCAGCCACGCCGCGTACTGCGCCGAGAACTGCGGAGCGAACACGACCGAGACGGCCACGGCCGCGAGCGCCGCGCCGCCCGCAGGATCACGATCCTGTCG
>JBKOZW010000059.1:0-14711 GCA_046726095.1 Actinomycetota bacterium | reverse complement strand
CCGACGGGAGGTACGAGCCGCGGAGGCCGAGCACCGGCCGGAACAGGACCATGGCGGGCACGGACTCGCGCGCGCCGGCCGCGGCAACCAGCCCCAGCGGCACGACGCCGATCGCCGTCCCGACGACGATCGCGAGTACCGTCGAGGGCAGCCCGAGCGCGGGAACGAGCAAGGCGCCGCTGACCAGCACGAGCAGCCCGATCGACAGATCGCCCCAAAGGACGGCGAGATCCCATCCGCCGAACCGCTTGAGCTCGGGGGGGACGGGTCGGATGCCCCACTCGGGTGTCTCGCGTTCAAGCGCCCGCTCGAGGCGCTCGCTCACCGATGCCATGAGCTCCCTCCGCCGGTCCTGACCGGATCAGGTTCCAAGGGTCGCCGGCTCCACATCCGGCCTCTCAGCCCGGTCCACCGGGCTCCCCCGCTTCGACGGGCCACGCTAGCACGGCCTCAGCGACGCGATGGACCGCCGTCGATCACCCTGCGCCGCAGCCCGGCGGCGGCCCGCTGCATCAGCCGGCGCAGGATCGGCGCATAGACCCGCGCGGCGAGCTCCCCCACCAACGGGACGCGGAGCCTCACGTCCTCCACCCACACGAACCGCGTCCCTCCCTGGTCGCGATCGAGGGACCATGTCCCCTCCCCCGCGACGATCGCGCCGTGCCGCAGCACGAGTCGCCGAGGCGGGTCCCACCCGACGACCTCCATCGGTTCGGCGAACGCCGGCAGTCCGAGGATCCGGGTGCGGACCGAGAGCCGGACGCCGGTCCCCTCGCGCCGTTCGCCCACGACTTCGACCCGATCGGCGTCGAGCATCCAGTCGGCCTGCCGCTCCCAGGCGAGCAGGATCGCCCACGCCTCCTCCGGAGGGCACGGCAGGAGCTCCTCGACCTGGACCCGCACTAGGCGAGCGGCCCGGTGACCGACTCCGCCGCGGCGACGAGTTCTCCCCGCCGCACCAGGTCGGTCGCGGCCTCGATGTCCGGGGCGAACTCGCGGTCGTGCTCGACGAAGGGCACGCGCTCACGGATCGCGCGTAGCGCGGCGCCGGTCACAGGACCGGGCTCGAGTGGCTCCCGGAGGTCGAGCGCCTGCGCCGCCGCCATCGCTTCGAGCGCCAAGACGGTCTCGGCGTCCCCGACGATCTGGCGCGCGTGCCGGGCGCTCGTCATGCCCATGCTGACGTGATCCTCCTGGCCGGCGCTCGAGGGGATCGAGTCGACCGACGCCGGGTGCGCGAGGCTCTTGCACTCCGAGACGATCGACGCCGCGGTGTACTGGATCAGCATGAACCCGCTGTTGAGTCCGCTCTCCGGAACCAGGAACGCCGGCAAGCCGTTCGAGGTCGTCGGATCGAGCAGGCGGTAGAGGCGCCGGTCGCTGATCGACGCGAGGGAGACGAGCGCCAGGGCGAGCGCGTCGAGCGCCACCGCCACCGGCATCCCGTGGAAGTTGCCGCCGCTCCACACGTCGTCGTCCTCCACGAGCACGATCGGGTTGTCGCTCACGCTGTTCGCCTCGATCGAAAGGACGTGACGCACGTGCGCGCACGTGTCGCGTGTGGCGCCGTGGACCTGGGGCGCGCACCGCAGTGAGTACGCGTCCTGCACCAGGTGCGCCGAGTCGCGGTGCGACTCCCGGATCGGCGAGCCCGCGAGGAGCGCGCGAAGGTTCGCCGCGCTCGCGGCCTGCCCCGCGTGCGGCCGGAGCCGCTGCAGTCGCTCGTCGAACGGAGCGTCCGTCCCGAGCGCCGCCTCGATCGTCATCGCCGCGACCACGTCGGCCGTCCGTGCCAGGATCTCGGCCCGCACGAGCGCCAGGACGCCGATCGCGAGCATCCCCTGCGTCCCGTTCACGAGCGCGAGGCCCTCCTTCGCCTGGAGCTCCAGCGGCGGGAGGCCTTCGTGGGCGAGCGCGTCGCCTGCCGGGACCGACGCGATGTCGTCCTCCGGCGAGAGCAACCGGCCGAGCCCGATCAGCGGGAGCGCGAGGCTCGCCAGCGGCGCCAGGTCGCCGGAAGCTCCGAGCGAACCCTGCTCGGGGACCGCTGGGATCACGTCCCGGTTCAGCATCTCGACCATCCGCTCGATCACCTCGGGCCGCACCCCCGAGTGGCCCAGCGCGAGGACGTGCGCGCGGAGCAGCAGCATCGCGCGCGCTTCCTCGCGCGACAGCGGTCGACCGACCGCGGTCGCGTGCGACGTGACGATCCCGCGCTGGAGCGCCGAGGTCTGCTCGGGCGCGATCGCGACCTCCGCGAGCGCGCCGAAGCCCGTCGTCACGCCGTACATCCGGCGGCCGTCCGCGACGGCTCGTTCCACCACGGCGCGCGCGGCGCGGACGCGTTCGCGGGCGGAGCCTGCGAACGCCACGTCCGCGCCGCGCGCCACCGCGACCACGTCCTCGAGCGTCAGCGGCTCGCCCACCGATACCGGCACGGCGGCAAGGCTACCCGCCACTAGACTCGGGCGCCGAAGGAGAGCGCCCCATGCTCGACGGTCAGCACGTCCGGCTCCGCGCGATCGAGCGCGAGGATCTCCCTCGTCTGCACGAGCTCTTCGACGACGACCTGGAGCTGATGACGAGGTCCTCGGACGAGCCGCCACGCCCGGTCTCGCTCGCGGAGCACGAGCAACGCTTCGACGAGTCGCTCCAGGAGCCCGATCGCACGAAGATGTGGTTCGCGATCGAGGTCGACGACGAGCTGATCGGGGAATGCGGCTTCCATCAGATCGACCACTACCGCCGCTCGTGTCACGTCGGGATCGCGCTCGGTCGCGACTACTGGGCCAAGGGGCTCGGCCAGGATGCGGTCCGCACGCTCGTGGACTTCGCCTTCCGCGACCTCGGGATGCGCAAGGTCGGCCTCGAGGTCCTCGCCGACGACGACCGCGCGGTCGGCGCCTATCGCAAGGTCGGCTTCGTCGAGGAGGGCCGGCTGCGGGAGCACTCGTGGTTCGAAGGGGCCTTCCACGACGCCCTCGTGATGGGGATCCTCCGGGAGGAGTGGGAAGCCGGACCTAGCTCTTCCTGATCGTCGGTAGGACGGTCGGGGGATGCCGGGCGCCCTCCCCCGGGCGATTGAAAGGCCCTTGCCGGCTGGGTACGGTTCCCCACGCCGTGGGCTTCCCCATCTCGAGCGCCCGGCCCTACCAGGCGACTCAACGCATCCGAGTGCTCGTCGCCGACGACGAGCCGGCGCTGCGTGGCGCCCTCGCGGAGCTCCTGGCGCAGGAGGAGCACGTGTTCTTCGTGGGCGCCGCGGCCGACGCCGACGAGGCGATCGCGCTCGCCGAGCGTGAACAGCCCGACGTCGCGCTCCTGGACGTGAAGATGCCGGCCGGCGGCGGCCCGCGTGCCGCGCGCGAGATCCAGCGCCTCTCACCCTCCACCCGCGTGATCGCCCTGTCCGCGTTCGAAGACCGCCCGACCGTCCTCGAGATGCTCCGCGCCGGCTGCGTCGGCTACCTCGTGAAGGGGACGGCCACCGAAGAGATCCTCGGGTCGATCCGCCGGGTCGCGATGGGGGGCACGAGCCTGTCGGACGAGGTCGTGGGGGGCATCGTCCACGAGCTCTCCTCGCAGCTGCGTCGTGAGGAGATCGAGCAGGAGCAGCTCGACGCTCGGCGCGAGGAGATCCAGCGCTTCATCTCTGGCGAGGGCCTGTCCATGGCCTACCAGCCCATCGTGAACCTCGAGGACCACGACGTGGTCGGCGTGGAGGCGCTCGCGCGGTTCCGTTCGTTCCCGATGCGCCGGCCCGACGAGTGGTTCGCGGAAGCGCGCGCGCTCGACATGGGCGTCGAGCTGGAGCTCGCGACGATCCGCCAAGCAACGATCGTCCTGCCGAAACTCCCGCCGCGCTCGTACCTGTCGGTCAACTGCTCGCACCGTGCCGCGCGCTCGGTCGACCTGGCGCCGATCCTGGAGCCGGTCGCGGAGCGGATGGTCGTCGAGATCACCGAGCACGAGGCAGTCGACGACTACGAGGAGCTCGCGCGGTGGCTGGCGCCGCTCCGAACGATGGGCGTGCAGATCGCGATCGACGACGCCGGCGCCGGCTACGCGAGCCTGCGGCACACGCTGCAGATAGCGCCGGACATCGTCAAGGTCGACATCTCGCTCACCCGCTCGATCGACGACGATCGTGGCAAGCGCGCGCTCGCCAAGGCGTTGATCTCGTTCGCGCAGGAGATGGGGATGACGATCGTCGCCGAGGGGATCGAGACCGACGCGGAGCTCCGCACGCTGATCGAGCTCGGCGTTCGCTTCGGCCAGGGCTACTTCCTGGCGCAGCCGGGAACGCTCCCCGGGACCCGCTCGGCCGATTAGGCTCAGTTCGTCCGGCGGTCGATAGCCCACGACGACCCGGGCGTCGACTTCGTGAAGTTCTTCATCTCGGTCGCGACCGCGACGACCTCGGCGAAGTGCGCGAACCGCCGCCGCTGGGTGCTCGCGATCCCGATCGAGATCGTGAGTGTCGGGAACCGCTGCTGCTCGCCGCGCCGGTTGAGCACCTCGATCCAGCCGCGATCGCGGTCGGCCTCGTCGTAGTACTCAGGCGCGCGGTCGTCGAACCGTTGCACGATCGTGTCCGCCACGAGCGCAGCGGCCGAGGGGGGCACGACGACGACGAAATCGTCGCCGCCGAGGTGACCCACGAACGCGTCGTCGGGCGCGAGCTCATGGACGACCGACTCCATCATCTGGGCGACCTCCTGGATCACCTGGTCGCCGCGCGCGAACCCGTAGTGATCGTTGAACGCCTTGAACTGATCGAGGTCGGCGTACAGGAGCGCGAACTCGTCGCCGGAGGAGACGCGATCCTCGATCTCCTCCTGGATCCGCACGTTGCCCGGCAGGCCGGTGAGCGGCGACTCGTCCTTCATCTCCTTGGAGCGGCGGAGGACCCCGCGAACGCGCGCGAGCAGCTCGGGCGTGTCGAAGGGCTTGACGATGTAGTCGTCCGCGCCGATCGCGAACCCCTCGAGCTTGTCCGCCGACAGACCGCGCGCCGTCAGGATGATCACCGAGACGACCGCCGTCCGAGGGTCCTGCCGCAGCAGCCGGGTCAGCTCGAACCCGTCGACGTGGGGCATCATCACGTCGGTGATCACCAGGTCGGGCGCGTCCTCCTCGACCAGCTGGAGCGCCTGCTGACCGTCGTTCGCGACGCGGACCTGATACCCGGCCGCCGCGAGCTCGATCTCGAGGAGCCGAGCGATGAACGGGTCGTCGTCGACGACGAGCAGCTTCTCGCCGCTGGCCTCCACGCCACGCCCGACCTCACCCACGTCGGTCTACGTTCCTGGTCAGCACCCTCGGCATGATCCCCCTCATCGACGCTCGGACCGCCGACGCATCGGCAGCTTACCGTCCCGACCTTGAGGGGTCGCGGAAGCTCGAAGGACGGACGGTCGAGGCCGCAGCGTGGGACGATGGACCAACCCCGCGGCGGAAGGCGCGACCACGATGCAGGTCCTCGACACGTTCCTGGATGCGATGGGCAACACCCCGCTCGTCCGCCTGCACTCGGTCACCCGGGGGTTGCGCCCGACGATCGTGGCCAAGCTGGAGATGCTGAACCCGGGCGGCTCGGTCAAGGATCGGATCGGGATCCGGATGATCGAAGACGCGGAGCGTCGCGAACTGCTCCGGTCCGGCGGCACGATCGTGGAGCCGACGTCGGGCAACACGGGCCACGGCCTCGCGATCGCGGCCGCGATCAAAGGCTACCGCTGCATCTTCGTGATGCCGGACAAGATGAGCCAGGAGAAGATTGCGCTCCTGCGTGCGTACGGCGCGGAGGTGGTGATCTGCCCGACCGCGGTTCCCCGCGAGTCGCCGGAGTCGTACTACTCCGTCGCCGACCGCCTCGCCTCGGAGATCCCCGGCGCGTTCCAGCCGAACCAGTACTTCAACCAGGTGAACCCCCAGACCCACGAGGAGACGACCGGCCCCGAGATCTGGGAGCAGACCGGCGGGGAGATCGACGTATTCGTGGCGGGGGTTGGGACCGGCGGCACGATCACCGGCGTCGCGCGCTACCTCAAACGCATGAAACCGGACGTCACGATCGTCGGCGCGGACACGGAAGGTTCGGTCTACACCGGGGACCAGCCGCGCCCGTACCTGACCGAAGGGATCGGCGAGGACTTCTGGCCGGACACGTTCGACCCCTCGGTCGTGGACCGTTGGGTGCGGGTCCCCGACCGCGAAGCCTTCCTCACCGCGCGCGACGTCACGCGGCGCGAGGGCATCCTGGTCGGAGGGTCGGGCGGGTCCGCCGTCGCGGCGGCGCTCAACGTCGCGCGCGACTACGACGAGGGGACGACGATCGTCGTGCTGCTCCCGGACACGGGCCGCCAGTACCTCTCGAAGCTCTTCTCGGATTCGTGGATGCGCCAGTACGGCTTCCTCGAGGGGCCGGAGCTCGTGCGCGTCGATCAGGTGCTGAACGCGAAGGGCGGCGCCCTGCCCGCGGTGATCACCGTGCTCGCGCACGACCTGGTGCGGCAGGCCGTCGACGTGCTCCAGACGCACAGCATCTCGCAGGCACCGGTACTCCGCGAGGAGTCGATCGACGTGGCACAGGTCGTCGGCTCGATCCGGGACCGGGAGCTTCTCGAGCGTGTGTTCCGCGATCCCGACGCCCTCCAGGCCGACGTCGCGTCCGTGATGGCGCCCCCGATCCCGGTCGTCGAATGGGACGCCGCGGTCGACGACGCGTTCGAGGAGCTCGAACGCGCCCCCGCGGTCCTCGTGGCGAAGGCGGGCCAGGTGCTGGGCGTGCTCACGCGGAGCGACCTGCTCGACTTCCTGGCCCACCGGCGGCAGGCTCCCTCGCGGTAGCCGGCGGTGCTCGCCCTCGGGATCGACGTCGGCGCGTCCCGCAAGGGTCTGGACGTCGTCCTGCTCGACGAGGCCCGCCGACCGGCGAGGATCGCGTCGAAGGTCGCGATCGAGCGTCTCGGCATGCTGATCGGCGAGGTCCGCCCGGACGTGATCGCGATCGACGCGCCGCCGGTCTGGGCGCCGAACGGGTCCTCACGGCTGACCGAACGCCTCCTCGCCGAGGTCAACATCCACGCGTTCAACACCCCGGCCGCGCGCAACGGTCACGGGCACCCGTTCTACACGTGGATGGAGGTCGGGTTCGAGGTGTTCAAGGTGGCGGCGGCGCGGGGCTACCCGCGCTACCGCGCGGGAGCCCCGCGCGGCACCGCCATGGAGGTCTTCCCGCACGCCAGCGCCGCGGTCCTTGCGGGGTGTCTCCCGCCCAAAGGCGTCCGGAAGAAGGCGTGGCGCGAGCGGGTCCTGGCCGCCCACGGCGTCCCCGTCGCCGAGCTCACCACGGCCGATCGCGTCGACGCGGCGCTCTGTGCGCTCACCGGCCTTCTCGCCCTGGAGGGGCATCGGTTCGCGCCGGGCGACCCGAAGGAGGGCGTCATCGTGCTGCCCGCCGCCTCGCTCCCCGCCCGGCCGTTCCGGCCGGCCCCCGACGAGGCGCACGACGAAGCGACCCTGCCGCTGTTCCGCGAGTGCGCGTGCGGCGACCCTGCCTGTCACGAGCTGACCCGGACCGAGTTCGCGCCGGGACACGACGCCAAGCGGAAATCGCGTCTCTGGGCCAACGCGCGCACCGGTACCGCCGCGATCGAGGAGCTGAGGAGGAGAGGATGGGCGATCCCCCCAGAGATGCGATGAGCGACGCGAAGAGCCATGCGATGAGGCTCGAGACTGTGGCGGTCCACGCCGGCCAGGACCCCGAGCCGGTGTACGGCTCCGTGAACGTGCCGATCTACCAGACGTCCACGTACGCGCAGGAGCGGGTCGGCGAGCCGAAGGTCTGGGACTACGCCCGCGGCGGGAACCCGACACGAGCGGCGTTCGAGGCGGCGCTCACCGCCCTCGAGGGCGGCGAGCGCTGCCTCGCCTTCGCGAGCGGGATGGCCGCGGAGACCACGTTGCTGCTCACCCTCCGCCCCGGGGACCACGTGTTGCTCGCCGACGACGTCTACGGCGGCACGTACCGGTTGCTCGCGCGGGTGCTTGCGCCATGGGGCCTCGGGTTCGACACGTGCGACATGACGGATGCGGCCTCGGTCCGGGACGCCCTGCGCGACGACACCCGCTTCGTGTGGATCGAGACCCCGTCGAACCCGCTGCTCAAGATCGTCGACATCGCGGCCGTCGCCGCGCTCGCGCACGAACGCGGCGCGAAGGTCGTCGTCGACAACACCTTCGCGACCCCCGTCGCGCAGCGTCCGCTCTCGCTCGGCGCCGACGTCGTCGTGCACAGCGTGACCAAGTTCCTCGGGGGCCATTCCGACCTGATCGGCGGCGCGCTCGTGACGAGCGACCCAGACCTGGTGGAACCGCTCGGGTTCCTCGTGAACGCCGTCGGCGCGGTCCCGGGACCGATGGACTGCTTCCTGGCGCTGCGGGGCCTGAAGACGCTCGCGATGCGGATGGATCGCCACGCGGCATCCGCGAGCGTGATCGCGGCGTCCCTACGGGACCATCCGAAAGTCAACCAGGTGTACTATCCGGGCCTCCCGGATCATCCCGGCCACGACATCGCGGCGCGGCAGATGTCGAACTTCGGCGGGATCGTGTCCTTCACGGTCGGCTCGGCCGAAGAAGCGGTCGCGGTCGCGCAAGGCACCGAGCTGTTCTTCCTGGCGGAGTCGCTCGGGGGCGTGGAGTCGCTGATCGAGGTGCCGGGACCGATGACGCACGCGAGCGTCGCCGGGTCTCCGCTCGAGATCGCGCCCGAGCTGATCCGGCTCTCCGTCGGGATCGAGCACGTCGACGACCTGATCGCCGACCTCGATCGCGCGCTCGGCTGAGGTGCGACGCGGCCGCGTGCTCCTCGTCGTCGGCCTTGCGGTCGCGACGATCATCGCGACGCCGGCCGTCGCGCAGGATCGGCAGATCGAACGGTTCCTCCGTGCACAGGACCCGGTCAGCATGACGTGGGCGCCGGACGGCTCCCGGCTGTTCTTCGACGAGCAGACGACCGGGGACGTCCGCGTGGCGACGGCCGATGGGACCGTGCTCACGCACCCGTTCGTGCATCTCGACGTCAATGTCTCTGGCGAAACCGGTCTGCTCGGGATCGCGATCGACCCGAGCTTCCCGGCAGAACCCTGGGTCTACGTCTACTACTCCGATCCGGCGCTCGGGAACAACCGTCTCGTGCGTTTCCGCGCCGACGGCGACGTCGCGGCCGGTCCGCCTCAGGTCTTGCCAGAGGGCCTGTTGACCGCGAACCGCTACCACAACGGCGGAGACCTCGCCTTCGGGATCGACGGCATGCTGTACGTCACCATCGGTGAGGGTCATCTGCGCTGGCCGGCCCAGGATCCGAGCTCTGTCGGCGGCAAGGTCCTCCGGCTGATGCCGGACGGGTCGGTGCCACCGGACAACCCGATCCCCGGCGATCCGCTGTTCTCGTTGGGGCACCGGAACTCGTTCGGGATCTGCGTCGATCCGGCGACCGGAGACATGTGGGAGACCGAGAACGGACCGACGAGCGACGACGAGGTGAACCTGCTACGGGCCGGCGGGAACTACGGATGGCCCGAGGTGATGGGGGCCGGCGGACCCGCGGGCACGATCGATCCGGTGGTCGACCACGTGCAGCAAGTGGCGCCGACCGGGTGCGCCGTGTGGCGCGGCGAGCTGTACTACGGCTCGTACCTGGAGGGAGCGATCCGGCGCCTCGATCTTCCGCCGGGAACCGACCCACGTCCCGTCCCCGTCTCGCTCGAGGGCGAGCCGGTCTGCGACCTCACGGTCGGCCCGGACGACCAGCTCTACGTGTCCTCCCCGAGCGGGATCTGGACGATCGCGACGCCGCCGACGGGAACCGTCTCCGTGCCCCCGTCGGCACGCGTCGCACGCGCGTACCCGTGGTGGGGGATGGCTCTCGATCGCGATCGCCGGCGCGCTCGTCCTCGCGCTCGCGTCGCGCGTGCGAGCGGGATCCTCCGAGAGACGTTCGGGCGCGTGAGCCCCTCACTCCTTCGGGCGCTTGAGGTACGCGATCAGCGACGCCCCTCCCGCCGGCGTCTGTTGCTGCGTCACGGCGACGAGCTCCCACCCGTCCTCGCCGAACGTGTTCAGGATCTCTCCCGGGTTGTGTTCGAGCAGCGGCGCCACGAAGTACTCCCACGTCGTCATGCGATCTCCTCCCCCATCAGACGCGCGCGCACGTGCCGGATGCAGACGCCCATGATCACCTCGAGGCCTCCCTCGGTCGCGATGCGCGCCGCCTCGTCGCTCACGATCCCCTCTTGCAACCACAGCACGCGGGCCCCGATCGCGACCGCGTCGCGAGCGATCGCAGGGGTCTCCTCGGCCCGGCGGAACACATCGACGACGTCGATCCGATCCGGCACGGCCGCGAGCGTCGGGTACGCCCGCTCGCCGAGGACATCGGTCTCGTTCGGGTTGACCGGCACGATCCGGTAGCCATGCTCCTGGAGGTAGCGCGCGACCTCGAGCGAGGGCCGGTTCGGCTTCGAGGAGAGGCCGACGACCGCGATCGTCCGGACGTCGCCCAGCAACGCCCGCAGCTCGCGGTCCTCCGCGCTCAGTTGGACGTCAGCCACGGCGCTCGCACCCTTGCGTGCTCCAGGAACGCATGCAGCATGAAGCCGGTGGCGCCCCAGATGGTCGCGTCGTCGGTCTCGTACCACCACCCCCGCCAGACTCGGCCTCCCTCCCGGTGGAGCTCGCGCTGCTCCTCCAGCTCGGCGAGCGTCACCGTCGGCACGGTCAGGACGCGCGCGATCTCCGCGCGGCTCTCGCGGAGGACCGGGAGCGATCGAAGCACCGCGACGAACGGCGAGACGAGCACCCCCGAGACGAAGGTGTGGATCGGCGGCAGGGCGCCGAGCACGTCCGGGAGCTCGGGATCGAGCCCGATCTCCTCGTGCGTCTCGCGGAGGGCGGTTGCGACGAGGCGGTCGTCCTGCGGCTCCGCGAGCCCGCCGGGGAACGACACCTCCCCCGGGTGCCGGCTGAGCGTCGCCGCGCGCTCGGTGAACAGCAGCGCAGGCTCGGGCTCCTCGATCAGGAGCGCGAGCACGGCCGCGAGCCGCTCGCCGGGGTCGGGCACCGGGCGCGGGTCAGGGTCGAGCCCCGAGCGCAGGACCGAGCGGTGGTCCGTGATCGCCATCGACCCATCGTAGGAGAAGCGACTGGTACCGTTGCCCGCCGTGACCTCCCGCGACGCCTCGGCCGTGCGCTCCGACGCCGCCGAAGCGGCCGCCGCGGCGGTCGACGCGGACGAGGTGCTCTCCTTCGCGCGACGGTTGATCGCGGCGCCGTCGGAGAACCCCGGTGGCAGGGAGGACGCGGCGGCCGACGTCGCGGCCAGCATCCTGCTGTCGGTCGGGGGCTCGGCCGAGTTCGTCCGTGGCGAGGCGGGTCGTCCGTCGCTGGTCGCGCGCCTCGGCGGCCCGGCTCGTCCGTCGCTCGCGTGGAACGGGCACCTCGACACGGTGCCGGCGGGTTCGCCCGACACCTGGTCCCATCCGCCCTTCGCCGGCGAGGTCGTCGACGGGAGGCTGATCGGTCGCGGCGCGTGCGACATGAAAGGGGCGATCGCGGCCGCGCTCGGGAGCGCGGCCGCGATCCGGCGCGCCGGGATCGACCTGGGCGGCTCCCTGTGGTTCCACCTGGTGGCCGACGAAGAGCTCGCGGGGATCCACGGCACGAAGGTCCTGTGGGAGCGCGGGATGCTCGACCAGGACGCCGCGATCGTCGGCGAGCCGAGCGAGCTGCAGCTGGGACTCGCCGAGCGCGGTGGCGCGTGGATCACCGCCACCGCGTACGGGACGGCGGCGCACGGATCCCAACCGCAACACGGCGTGAACGCGATCACGTCGATGTCCCGGTTGCTCCTCCGGTTGGAGGAAGCCCTCCCCGACCTGACGCATCCGCTGATCGGCGGGCCGACCGTGAACGCCGCCCTGATCGAGGGAGGGAGCGCCCCGAACGTCGTTCCCGATCGGTGCGTCGTCGAGATCGATCGCCGGATCATCCCGGGCGAGACCGACCCCGCGGAGGTGGTCGCGCCGTTCGAACGTCTCGCGGAGGAGATCCGTCACGAGCACCCGGAGGTCCGGATCGCCTTCGAGGTCCGCGACTGGTGCGACGCTGCCGAGGGCCCGTCCGACGACCCGATCGTCCGGCTGGCCCGCGAGGCGGTCGCCGCCGAAGCCGGCGGCACCCCGCCGACCGCCGCTGGCTTCGCCGGCATCACCGACGCCCGTTACTACCTGAACGAGGCGCACATCCCAACCGTGATCCTGGGACCGGGATCGTTGACGGTCGCGCACACGGCCGACGAGTCGGTCGCGGTCGACGAGCTCCTCGCTGCGTCGCGAGCGTACACGCGGCTGTTCGTCGGCTTCCTGGGGGATGAGCACCGGGCGCGCGCCCTACCGCAGGAGGGGTAGCTCGTTCGGGCCGCGAGATTTCACCCCCGCTCCACCTGTGAACGGGCCGATGCGCGAGGGAGGATATGAGAACGCGGCCAGCCGGGGGGTGCCCTTTGGTCGACGCAGCCAACAGGTGGGACGAGCCTCTGCATCCTGAACGAACGACGACGGAGCCCGTCGTCCGGGTCGTGCTGGCCGAGGCCGCCGCGGCCCCCGGCCCGCTGCACTACCTCCTCGAGGGTGAGGGCTTCCAGGTGCTCGGATGCGCGTCCGATGACGGTGACCTGACGCGCCTGCTCACGCAGTCGACGCAGCCGGAGGTCATCGTGGTGGACGCGGCGGTGCCCGCGACAACGGTGATGGTGGCGCACGAGTTCGCCCCCGGCTCGGAGCTGATCGTGATCTGGCCCGACGGCGTGGTGCCACCGGCATCGGCGGATCAGGTCCTCCCAGAACTCGTCTTCGAGGACCTCGGGCCGGCCGTGCGTCGCGCCGCCGAACGCAACCGGCTCCGGCGGCCGGTCGTCGAGGACACGGACGAGATCGTCGAGGTGGCCAGGAACGAGCCCGACCGTGCGGACCTGCCCAACGTGGCGGCTCGTCAGACGGCCGCGCGCGTCCTGGTCGGCACCGTCGCGGTGATCGCATCGATCCTGGTCACGATGGGCGCCTCGTTCGCGCTCGAAGGTTGGCGTGCCGCGCACGTCGCGACGCCGGCGCGCAGCCCGAGCCTCGCCACACCCACGGCCGCGCTCACCGGTCGATCCTCGCCGACGGCCTCCGATCGCGAGACGGCCTCATCGTCACCGCAGACGGACGAAGGCTGCTCCGAGGATGTCCGATCCGGCCCGAACGAGCACGCGGCGAAGCACGCGAAGGAGCGGGCGGCCGGCTGCCCGCCCCAGGCGGGGGGAGCAGGCGGAGAGGGCCAAGGCGCGAACCACGGCGCAGGGGCGGCGAACGCATCCGGCGGCCAGGAGGCTGGAGCGAACGGGCACGGCCAAGGCTCGGGCCAAGGTTCGGGTCAGGGGTCGGGGCAAGGTTCGGGTCAGGGCTCGGGCCAAGGGTCCGGACAAGGGTCCGGAGCGGCGGGCTCCCACGGCCAAGGGTCCGGAGCATCCGGGTCCCTCGGACCGAGCGTCGCTCCCCCGACCCCCTCGCCTCCACCCTCCGGTGGCGATCACGCCGGGCCGAAGGACTGAGCCGCAGGCTCAGTCTTCGGCGCGGCGCAGACGCTTGGTCTGGGCGCGGCGCCGCTTGTCCGCCAGCCGTCGCTCGACCGCGGCCCGGCTCGGCTTCGTCGGCTTCCTCCGCGGCGGCGGTGGGGCGACCGCTCGAGCCAGCGATTCCGCCAACCGGTCCCTGGCCTCCTCGCGGTTCCGGTACTGGGACCGGTGGTCCGACGCCGTGACCGTGAGCACGCCGTCGACGAGCCGGCCCGACAGCCGTTCGAGGGCTCGCTTCCGTTGGATCGGCCCGAGCGCGGTCGTGTTCGCGACGTCCAGGCTCAGCTCCACCCGCGAGTCGGCCGTGTTCACGCCCTGACCGCCCGGCCCGGACGAGTGGCTGAACCGCCACCGGAGCTCACCCTCGGGAACCGCGATCGAGCGGCTGACGCGGAGCGGACCCATGGAGGCAGTATCGCGCCGGCAGACCCGCCCGCCGCGCTACCGTAGGTCGGATGGGGGCGCCCGAACAGGTCGAGGTCACGCGGCCGGACAAGCTGCTCTGGCCGGACCTCGGCATCACGAAACAGGTCTACATCGACTACCTGGCGGCGGTGGGCGAGCTCGCGCTCCCCTGGCTGCAGGACCGCCCGCTCACCCTCGTCCGGGCGCCGGACGGCGTGGGCGGCGAGCGCTACTTCCAGAAGGCGGCCTCCTCCTACACGCCCGATTGGATCCCGCGGGTCACGATCCCCGCACCGAGCGCGAAGCGGGACGTCGACTTCCTGATCTGCAACGACCGGCCGACGCTCGCGTGGATCGGCAACCAGGCCGCGCTGGAGCTGCATCCGGCGCCCGTGCGGCGCGACCGCCTGGAGCGGCCCGACCTCCTCGTCGTCGACATCGACCCGCCCGACGACGCGTTCGACGCGGCCGCCGAGGTCGCCGCGGTCGTGCTCGACGTCCTCGAGGAGCTCGGGGTCGCGGCCGGTCTCAAGACGACGGGCGGCAAGGGGCTGCACGTCGTCGCCCCGATCGAGCGGCGTGTGGATCAAGCCGGGCTGCGTCGGGCCGCCGCTCGGCTCACGAG
>JBKOZW010000058.1:0-13016 GCA_046726095.1 Actinomycetota bacterium | reverse complement strand
CCTGGAAGGTTGCAGGCGTCGTGCCGAGCCTCGAGCCGTCGGCCACGACCGCGAGTGGCCGGCGGCTCTCGATCCGCAAGGTCAACCTCGCCCGGAGCTCCGTGATCCCCGGGTCGGGAACATGATCCCCGTGCCGGAAGATCCTGGGGAGCAGACGGTACGCGTCCGACTTCCGGCCGGTGAAGACCAGGGTGTCCAGGACGCCGTCGCCCGGGAACGAACGCGGGGACAGCCGCACCCCGCCATCGGCGAACTGGCCGTTCCCGACGATCACGCTCCACGCGCGGAGCGCGTGTGGCCGTCCGTCCGTGATCACGTCGACCGCGCCGACGCGCGAGCTGGCGTACGCGGACCAGAACCCCATGAAACGTCTCGCGTTGCCCAACCGGCGGGGCAGCCGGGTCGCGCGGTCCGTCGCGAGCGCGTGCAGCCCGATCTCCGCCACGTTGTGCGCGTAGCGGGTCCGGGCCACGCCGTCGCCGCCGCGCGCGGAGATCTTCATCACGTCGAGCTCGTAGGTCTCGTCGCCGAGCAGGTGCGTGGACGCTCCCTCGACATCGCCGGGCAGACCGAAGCTCCGGATCAGGTCGCACCCGGAGTCGGCCGCGAGCACCGCGAGGACCGGCGACTCCACGATCGTCTGGCCGTCGCGGAACATCCCGTTGACGACGTCCTGGACGGTGCCGTCGTCGCCGACGGCGGCGAGGTAGCGGTACCCCTCGTCGAGGGCGGCGGACGCGAGCCGCGCCGCGTCGCCGGGACCGTCCGCGATCTGTACTCGGTGCTCGAGTCCCTCCCGGTCGAGCGCGCGATGCACGGCGTCGACGTTCGCCGCGACCCGCCCCTCCCCCGCCCGCGGGTCCACGATCACGGCCAGCACCCCGAAGGGGCTCACGGCGATGGTCATGCTCGCATCGTAGCTAGACGCCCGTGTACGCAACGACGCCGTGGAGGACCCCGTCGTGCGCACGGCGCAGCAGCGTCGCCGTCTCCGGGTCGGCGACCTCCTCGATCTGCCAGAGCAGGTCGAGGAGCTGCTTGCAGTTCCTGACGAAGTCCCCCGGAGCCATCTCGGTCTCGTCCAGGAGCTCCTCGAGGGCGACGCCCTCGCACCAGCGATGGATCGCCGTGGAGAAGCCCGGCTCGAGCTCGCGGCTCAGCTGGACCTGGTGTTCGTCCTCCGTCCTCCTGACGCGGCGCCAGAGCCGCTGGAGCAGCTCGTACCGGTGCGCCGCCCCCGGTGTCGGCAGCTTCCCAGGGAGCGGGTTGCGCTCCCGGGCTTCGTAGACGACCGTCGAAACCAGCGCGGCGGCCTCGGCCGGCTCGAGATCGTCGAACAGACCGGTCGCGAGCGCCTCCCCCACCAAGAGGTCGCCCTCGCCGTAGATCCGCGTCAGCGTCCGTCCCTTGGCCGTGAGGGCCCAGCCCTCGACGTAGCCCAGGTCGCGCAGGACCGCCAGGACGCGGTCGAACCGGCGAGCCAGCGTCTCGGTCCGGACCCGGATCCGTCGCTCGACGCCCGCCATCTGCTGTTCGAGCTTGGCCGCGCGTTCGGCCCATCGCTCGTGCTTGGCTCGCTCGGGGCATCCGTGGCAGGGGTGGGCGCGCGCCGCCGACTCGAGCCGGGCGGCCTCCCGTTCGACCTTGGGGTCGGCGGCGCGCGCCCGGCCGGGCCTGGTCGGGGTGACGTGTAACGAGACGAGCGCGGACGCGACGTCGCGCCGGAAGCGCGCGCTCCGCGACGACCCCGTCCGCGGGAGCTCGATCCTCGTCAGGACGGAGGGCGGCTCGTCGAAGTCCTTCGCCGAGACCCGGAAGAAGGACCGGTCCTCGGACAGGACCGTGGGTTTCCCGTCTCGCGTCGCCAGGACCACCGCGAGGCCCTTGCGGCGCGCGCGCGGGACGTGGATCACCTCGCCCGGCTTGAGCGAGGCGACCGCGGCGCGCACCTCGTCCGCGCGAGCCGCCTCGCGGCCGCGTCGGTCCTCGTCACGGAGTCGCCGGGCGCGCTGGAGCAACCCCCAGTACTGATCGAAGTCCCCGAGATGGCACCGCATGTTCGCCCTGTACCCCTCGAGGGCCTCGGCGTCCTGCGCGTGTGTCCGCTCAAGCGCGACGACGCCCCGGTCGGCGAGGAACTGCGCGAAGGACGAGTTCAGCAGCTCGTGCGCCTGCTCCGGCGAGTAGTTCCGGACCAGGTTGACGGCCATGTTGTACGAGGGCCGGAACGACGACGTGAGATCGTAGGTCCTCGTCGCGGCCAGCCCCGCGACCCGCTCGAACGGGACCTGCCGCTGGTAGACGACCACGGCGTGACCGAGGTGATCGATGCCGCGACGCCCCGCTCGCCCGGTGAGCTGCGTGTACTCCCCCGGCGTGAGCAGCTCGTGCCGCTCACCCTGGAACTTCCACAGGTCCTCGATCACCACCGTCTTCGCGGGCATGTTGATCCCGAGGGAGAGCGTCTCCGTCGCGAAAACGACCTTGACGAGACCGGCTTCGAAGAGCTCCTCCACCGTCTCCTTGAAGACCGGGATCATCCCCGCGTGATGCGCCGCGACGCCGGCTTCGAGTCCCTCGAGGAACTCGTGGAACCCGAGCGCGATCAGATCGGCGTCGTCGATCCAGGACGCGCGGCTCTCCGCGCGTTCGCGGATCCGCGCAGCCTCTTCCCGTGAGGTCAGCCGGATCCCGGCCTGCCGCATCCACCGGACGCTCTTGTCGCAGCCCGCGCGGCTGAACACGAAATAGATCGCCGGGAGCATCCCCTCCCGATCGAGGACCTCGACGACCTCCTCGCGCCGGGGCGCGTAGACGCGATGCGGCCCGCCGCGGTTCGCGATGCGCGGCCCGGTCGGGGCCCGGCCTCGCCGAGCTCCGGATCGGACGCGGACCTCCTGCTGATCCAGCGAGACCACATACGGGTTGGGCAACAGGACCCCGTCCTGCTCGACGTGCATGGGATGCAGACGGCGGCCGATCAGGTAGTGGTGCTCGAGCGGGACCGGCCGCTTCTCTTCGATCACGACGGTCGTCTCCCCGCGAAGCGTCCCGATCCATTCGCCGAACTCCTCGGCGTTCGAGATCGTCGCGGACAAGCACACGACGGCGACCGATCTGGGGAGGTGGATCAGCACCTCCTCCCAGACGGCTCCGCGGTACGGATCCTGGAGGTAGTGCACCTCGTCCATCACGACCCAGCGGAGGCCGCCCAGGGTGTCGCTCCGCTCGTAGAGCATGTTGCGCAGGACCTCGGTGGTCATCACGACGATGGATGCCTCGCCGTTGATCGTGTTGTCCCCGGTCAGCAGGCCGACCTTCTCCGGGCCGTACGCGGCCACCAGATCGCCGAACTTCTGGTTCGAGAGCGCCTTGAGGGGGGTTGTGTAGAAGCACTTGTATCCCGCGTCGATCGCCTGCTCGACGGCGAACTCGGCCACGACCGTCTTCCCCGACCCGGTCGGCGCCGCGACCAGTACGGAGCCGCCTCGATCGAGGGCGTCGATCGCGCGGCGCTGGAAGTCGTCCAGCGGGAACGGGTAGCGCTCGGAGAACGCTGCGAGGGAGGTCACGGAGCCAGTGTAGGAGCGGCCTGCGCGCCTACCGCTCGGCTCCGCAGCGCTCCAGGTGCGCCGACAGGAGCGCAGAGAACCCGTCGGGGTCCTCGAGGTTGGAGAGGTGGCCGGCGCTGGGCAGCACCGCCAGCTGGGCGCCGGGGATCTGGTCCCCCATCGGCGCGGTGACGTCGGCGGGGATCAGCGTGTCCCGCTCGGAGGTGATCACGAGCGTCGGGACGTCGATCGTCCCCAGATCGGGTGTGGAGTCGGGCCGCTCGGCCATGCCGAGCGCGGCTGCGGCGATCGCGTCGACGGGCTGATCCGCGATCCATCCCCGAACCCGCTCCCAGAGGCCGGCCGCGGGCTCCTCGGACAGGAGCGGTGGCGGTGACTCGACGAGGACGTTCCCCTCCGTTCGGAGCCGTTCGGCGAGCGCGCGCCGGCCCGCCGCCGCCTCCGGCGGGTCGGCGCCGGCGCGCGTATTGGCCAGCACCAGCCCCGTCACGCGCTCACGCGCCCGTCGCCAGAGCTCGAACGCGACGTACCCGCCCATCGAGAGTCCACACACCACGGCTCGTTCGAGCCCGGCGGCGTCGAGAGCCTCGAGGCACCTGCGGGACGCGAGGTCCATCGTCATGATGCCACCTTCGGCTGCCGGCGTTCCCCCGAACCCCGGCAGATCCGGTGCGATCGTCCGCGGCCCCCCGAGCTGCGCGCTCCACATCCTGGCGTCGACCGGGAAGGCGTGGATCAGCAGGAGCCCGGGCTTCATCGCACCGCTCTCGCGTTCGGGCCCACGATCAGAGGCAGGGCGCCGGGGACGACCTCGAATACCGCCGGGGCCGGTCCGACCCGCTCGCCGTCGGCGTAGACGATGACCCGGCGATCGGCTTCGACCGTGACGCGGGTGGCACGCGCCATCCTCACGGCCGGGTGCGTCACGTGCGTCCCGCGGAACACCCTGGGGAACGCGCGGACGAACGCAGCCTTGCTTATCGCGCGAAGCAGGCAGACGTCGAGGGTCCCGTCCACGATCGACGCGTCCGGCGTCACCTTCATCCCCCCGCCGTAGCTGATCGAGTTGCCCACGACCACGAGCATGTGCGGCCCTTCCACGACCTCGTCGTCGAGCTCGATCCGGAACCCCGCGGGCGTGAACCGGGAGAGCGTCTTCACGAGCGCGGCGACGTACGTCCCGGTCGCGCCGAGCCTCACCCGCATCGCGTTCGCGGCCTCGTTGACCTCCGAGTCGAACCCGCACCCGGCCAGGGCGACGTAGTGGCGCTCGGTCACGCCGGCCGTGACCCGGACGAGGTCGATCGGCACCACGTTCGCCTCCGCGATCGCGCGGACCGCGGCATCGAGCTTCCGCACCCCGACCGACGTCGCGAAGTCGTCCGCCGTGCCCGACGGCAGGATCGCAAGCGCGGCCCCGGTCCCGAGCAGCCCGTTCGCCGCGAGGCCGACGGTCCCGTCCCCGCCGAGCGCGGCGATGACCTTGGCGCCTTCCTCGGCTGCCTCTCGGACGCGGCGCTCCAGATCCTCGGCGGAGGAGCTGACCCGGATCTCGTGGTCGATCCCGGCCTCACGGAGCCGTTGGCCGACCTTGCCGATCGACCGGCCCGCCTTGCCGCCGCCGGCCGACGGGTTCGCGACCACGACGACCGAAGGGGCGGTCATCGTCAGCCGGCGCCTCCGGTGAGGCCCGAGCCGAGCCCGCTCGGGGTGCCGCCCGCCGACAGCTGGTTCTGGGTCAGGACCGATGAGTACTTGATCCAGCCCGATTGCAGCAGCGACGACGCCGAATGCTCGATCGCCTTCGCACTCTCGGCCAGTTGTTCCTGCGTCGCGCCGTCCGAGGACATCGCGACGACCGCGAGCGTCGCCGCCCGTCCGTAGAGCCGGAGCGCCTCGACGAGCTCCACCTTCGACGACGTCAGCGCCGTCGAGCCCGCGGCATCGAAGCGGTGACCGGAGATCGTCGCGGGCAGGTCGAAGTCGTCGATCGTCTTCGCGGCCTTCGTGAACTCGTCCGCCGACGATCCGAGATCCTTGGCTGTCGCCGAAGGGTCCTTCCCGTCCGCCAAGGCCTGCACGGCGGCGGAGATGTCCGACGCGACGATCGGCGCAACGGCGCCCTGGAGCTGTCCGAGCGCCGAGAACTGGGACTCGACGACCGTCTTCCACTGGGACAGCGCCTGTTGACGGGTGCTGAGCTCCTGGGCGGCCTGGTTGCTCGCGCGATCGCGACGCAGGCCGTTCGTGGCCCAGACGAAGACCGTCATCGCGAACACGCCGACGATGAAGATCGCCGTGAGTTGGACCCAGCGCCGCTGGACGAACGGCTTCGGGACCGGGACGGGCTCGCGCCGGGGTCCGCGCGACACGGGACGTTGTTTCGTCTTGCCCTTGCTCTTGATCGACATCTAGACCGTCCTCGACCCTCGTTTCAGGAAGCGGCCGATGATGATACTGGCCTCGTAGAACAGGTACATCGGGATCATCATCGCGAGCATCGTGTACGGATCCGAGCTCGGCGTGATGACCGCGGCGAAGATCGCGATCCCCAAGATCGAGTATCGGCGGTACCGGGCGAGCAGCTCCGGGCTGAGGACCCCGGCGATCTCCAGGAAGATCAGGAAGATCGGGAACAGGAACGAGATCCCGAACGCGAGCGCGACGAGGACGACGAACCCGACGTACCGATCGAACGTGAGCAGCGGAACGACGCCCTCGCCGGCGAAGCCCAGCAGGAACCCGAGCCCCTTCGGCAGCATCAGATAGGCCACGGCCGCCCCCAGGGCGAACAAGACGCACGAGGACACGACGAACGGGATCGAGTACTTCTTCTCCTTCGCGGTGAGTCCCGGGGCGATGAACGCCCACAGCTGATAGAGGATCACCGGGAGCGCGATCGCAAGGCCGAGGAAGACGACGACCTTGATCTTGACGAGCATCGCGTCGAGCGGACCGTTGAAGACGAAGTCGCATCCCGCCGGCGGACGTTGCTCGGGGTGGGCGGTCACGTAGTCGCAGAACGGCGAGGCGATCAGGTTCAGGAAGTGGGGGAAGAGGAACCACCCCACGACGGCCCCAGCGGCGACGGCGTACAGGCAGATGATGAGCCGATGACGGAGCTCCTCGAGGTGCTCGACGACCGTCATCGACCCCGTGCGCTGCTCCGGGGTCCGCCGCCGACGCGGGATCACTTTCATCGGGCGGACCTCATGGGATCAGCCCGTCGCCGGCGGTTCGTCGGCCGGATGAGCGGCAGCCGCCGGATCGTCACCATTCGTCGAGAGCGGACGGCGGGTCCGATGGACACCCGGCGCCAGAGGGCTCACGCTGGGCGCGGTCGACGTCTCCGGCGCTCCGCTATCGTCGAGGTCGAGCTTGACCATGTCCTTCACGTCGTCCTGCATCTTCCGGAACTCGCGGAGGCCCCGCCCGATCTGACGGGCGAGCTGGGGAAGGCGCTGCGGCCCGACGACGAGCAGCGCGATCACGAGGATCACGAGCAGTTCCGGCGTACCGATGTTCAGCATGGTTTCGGCCCGGAGTGATCCCGGGAACCTCATCGTACCCTGCGCCTAGGAACGCTCGGACGTCCGTCGGAGCCGGAGCCGCTCGGCGCGGTCGGAGGCCTCCGAACCCCCCCGCTCGACCTCGGTCGCGAGCGGACCGACCTCCTCACGGAAGCGCCGGGCCGTCCTGCCGATGATCAGCACGTGTCGCCCCAGCGAGATCGCGAACACCACGATCACCATCGTCGTGACGATCCCCAGCAGGAGCCAGACGAGGACCCAGGACACGCGAGCGATGCTACACGGCGGGTCGGGGCGGGCGGTGGAGTGAGCTCAGTTGCCGCTGGAGGCGAAGAAATCGCGGATGTACGACTCGTCCTCGAGCAGGTAGTGGAACTCGATCAGGTCGTCGGCCGTCAACCGCGGCGCGGGCGGCTCCCTGGGCTCGAGGTCTTCCCCGTCGTCGAAGAGCTCCGGCGTGAAGCCCGCGTCCATCTCCGAGTGGTTGATGTCCACGCCCGCGGAGACGAGCAGGGCGACGATCTTGCGGTCGGCGCGCTTCTCGACATCGTCCTCACAGCTCGGGCACGTGAACCGGTAGCTCCCCTCGCGCCCGTTCGAACGCACGGCGAGCGAGATGGCCTCGGGGCCCATGTCGACCTCGCCGCAGCGGGGGCAGGTTGTCCGGATCGTGGTCATCTCCCCGGAAGCATCGGCCCGGGCCGAGCCGGGCTTGAGAGGTCATGGCGGGGGCGGCGCGAGGCCGTTCTGGGGAGCCCTTCAGCCCCGGTATCGGCCGAGCGCCGCCTCCGCGATCGCCCGCGTCTCGCTCCTGAGCTCGCTCGGATCGAGGACCTCCGCGTCGCGACCCAGCCGGAGCAAGAGTCGTGCGACCCAGGACGTCTGTCGCGCGGGGAGCGTCGCCTCCACGGAGCCGTCGGCGCGGGTGACCACGTCCGTGGTCGTGTAGTACTCGGCCACCCAGCGAGCCGCCGGACGGAGAAGGAGCCGCACGGGGACGTCGTGCTCTCCCGGCGTGTAGAGCGGACGACCCGCCCCTTCGAGACCGCGGGGCGTGAAGCGCTCGTCGGTCTCCTCGACCTCTGACACTCGGTCCGCCCGGAATACCCGCTCCCCGTTCGCGGAGACGTCCCACGCGACCACGTACCAATGCCCCGCGCTCGCGAAAACCGCCTCGGGTTCGATCTCGCGTTCGCTCGGCTCGCCCGTGCTCGCGGCCGTGTAGTGGATCCGCACACGCCGGTTCTCGGCGGCCGCCGCACGGAGCGCGGGCAGGTGCGGCGGCGCGGAGCCGGCGGCGACCGCCTCGATCCCGCTCGCGTCGCCCAAGGTGTCGGGGCCGAGCGCTTCGCGGAGCTTGGCGAGGGCACTCGCGAGGGCCGGCGCGTCCGGGATCCCGGGCGTCGCGAGCAGCTCCGTCGCGCGCAGGTACACCGCGAGCGCCTCGGGCCTGCTCAGCCGCAAGGGACGGGCGAAATGATCCGCCATCGAGATCCACACGTTGCCGTCCTCGTCGACATCGACGTCGATCAGATCGCCGGGTCCGTAGGGCGGGAGCCCCGACATGAACAGGAGATCCAGGTCTCGCCGGAGCTGCTCCGGGGGGACGTCGAACAGGGTCGAGGCGTTCGCGAGGCTGGTCCCTGGGTGCCGGACGAGGTACGGGACGATGACGAGCATCCGTCCGAGGCGCTCGGCCGTCGTCGGGGTCCGACGACGCTCAGGCATCGACGACGGCTTCCAGACGCCTGACCACCTCGTCGCGCAGGCTCAGCGGCTCGAGCGCCTCCACGTCGGGACCGAACTGCAGGAGCATCGAGGCGAGCGCCTGCTCGTCGGCCGCGGGGATCGCGAGCACGACCCAGCCGTCGTCACGGGCCGGGCGCCGCTCCACCCCGGGGAACGTGCTCTCCACGAGCACGACCGTCCCCGGCGCCACCGCGACGAGCGGCCGATCCTCGGCCGTGTCCCGCCACGGCCCCGCCTCGACGTGATCGATGGCGCTGAACCCTTCCGACGGCGCCGATCCCTCGCCGGCGTCTTCGAGCTCCGTCGTGCACCTCGAGAGCCGGAACGCCCGGATCGCTCCCCGCTCATGGTCGAGCCCGACGAGGTACCAATGCCCGCCCCGGAACACGACGCCGTACGCGTCCACGTCGCGGTCGGAGGTGGCCCCCTGCGAGGTCCGGTACCCGAAGCGGATGCGGCGGCGGGCGCCGGCGGCGTCCGCCGCCGCGATCACCCGAGCGCCACGCGTGTCCGAGCCGGCGACGAGCGGCCCCGACCCGGTGCCGGCGAGGATGCCGCCGTCGGCGCCGTAGAGCAACTTGCGGACGCCCTGGGCGGCCGCTGTCTCCTCGGACGCGCTCTGGGCGGCCACGAACAGCGCCGTGACCTCCTCGGGCGTGAACGCGATCTCCGGGAGGTAGTAGCGCTCCTTGGGAATCGTGTAGCCCTGCTCGACGTCCCACACGTCGGTCGCCTGCATCTCGAGCGGGACGCCGTACTCACGTAAGACGTCCTTGTCGCGCTCGAACTTCCGCTTGGCCGAATCCAGGTTGTCGCCGCCGTAGGCAGGGAGGATCCGGCGGATCTCCTCGAAGGTCATGGGATGGTCGGTCTCGAGGAGCAGGCCGACCAGGTTGAGCAGCCGCTCGAGCGGTTCCATCCCGTCGTCGCCCGGCATCGTGGCGCATCATAGCGGCGCGATGTCGGACGCCCGAACGCGCCATGATCCGTTTCGAGCGCGATGCCGCGGGCGACCTCTAGGCCGCCGCCGAGGTCGCGGTCGGTGCCGACCGGACCGTCTTCGAGGTGCCGTTGGGCGCCTGGGGTGAGGGCGATCCGCCGCCCGACGGTCTCGCGCAGACGCCCGTGGTCGTCCTCCCCCACCGCGCGTGGACCGGCGTCGTCATCGAGGCGGCGCGGGTCGCGGGCGGCGCCCCCCATCACATGTGGGCGATGAGCTGCTCCACCCGGTCGTCCACGCTCCGGAACGGATCCTTGCAGAGCACGGTCCGCTGCGCCTGGTCGTTCAGCTTCAGGTGCACCCAGTCGACCGTGTAGTCACGGCGCTTCGCCTTCGCCTGGCGGATGAAGTCCCCGCGCAGCTTGGCCCGCGTGGTCTGAGGCGGGTCGCGCATCGCGACCCCTACGTCCTCCTCGTCGACGACCCGATCGACCTTCCCGGTCCGCTCCAGCAGGTAGTAAAGGCCGCGCGACCGGTTCACGTCGTGGTACGACAGGTCGAGCAGCGCGACCCGCGGCGATCCGAGCGCCAGCCCGTGTTTGTCCATGTATCGCTCGATCATCAGCCGCTTCGTCACCCAGTCGACCTTCCGCGCCAGCCGCTCGGGCCGACCCTCGCCGAGCGCCTCCAGCGCCAGCCGCCACTCCTCAACGAGCTGTTTCGAAGCCTCGTCGAAGCCACGCCGCTCGAGGAACCGGGTCGTCTTCTCCAGGTATTCGGTCTGCACCTCGAGCGCCGAGAGCTCCCGGCCGTTCGCGAGCTTCACCTTGCGGGTGCACGTGGTGTCGTGGCTGATCTCGCGGATCGCCCGGATCGGGTTCTCCAGGGTGAGGTCGCGCATCACGGTGTTGCCCTCGACCATGCGCAGGACCAGATCGGTGATCCCGACCTTCATGTAGGTCGTCCACTCGCTCATGTTCGAGTCGCCCACGATCACGTGGAGCCGCCGGTAGCGTTCGGCGTCGGCGTGCGGCTCGTCCCGAGTGTTGATGATCGGACGGCTGCGGGTGGTCGCGCTCGACACGCCCTCCCAGATGTGCTCGGCGCGCTGCGCGATGCAGAACTGCGCCCCTCGGGGACCGTGCAGCACCTTGCCGGCACCGCACCAGATCTGGCGCGTCACGAAGAACGGGATCAGCACGTCGGCCATCCGGGCGAACTCTCCGTGACGCGCGACGAGGTAGTTCTCGTGACAGCCGTAGGAGTTCCCGGCCGAGTCCGTGTTGTTCTTGAAGAGGTAGACCTCGCCGCTGATCCCCTCCTCGTGCAGGCGCATCTCCGCCGCCGACAACAGGTGCTCCAGGATCCGCTCCCCCGCCTTGTCGTGCGCCACGAGCTCGTCGATCGCGTCGCACTCGGGCGTCGCGTACTCGGGGTGGGAACCGACGTCCAGGTACAGGCGCGCGCCGTTCTCCAGGAAGACGTTCGAAGACCGACCCCAGTGGACCACCCGGCGGAACAGGTACCGCGCGACCTCGTCCGGACTCAGGCGGCGTTGCCCGCGGAAGGTGCACGTGACGCCGTACTCGTTCTCCAGGCCGAAGATCCGCCGGTCCATCCCTCCAGGGTATGTCGGCCAGGGCGGAACGGAGGGAGGTCCGTCAGCCGCCGAGCGCGGACGCGACCTCTTCCGGCCGCAAGCGCCGGAACTTGCGTCGCTGCGTGCGCGTCCGGTCCACCACGGCCGCCTCGATCTGATCCGGAGGGATCTCGCGCGTCTCGGGCGTCGTCCCGAGCGCCTGGACGGCGGTCCGGACCGCCGTGGCCAGGTCCCAGCCGGCCTGGTAGCGGTCGCGGAGCGTGTCCGTGAGGTCTTCGGCGTGGCCGCCCATCGCGACGAACCCCTGCTCGTCCGACACGGACCCGTCGAACAGGATGTGGTAGATGCCGGCGCCGTCGACCTCCCCATCCACCTCACCGACCAGGAGCTCAACCTCGTACGGCTTCATCTGCTGGGTGAAGATCGTCGATAGTGCCTGCGAGTACGCGTTGGCCAGATCTCGTGCCTTCACGTCCTCGCGCCCGTACTGATATCCTCGGAGGTCGGCCAGACGGATGCCCGCGATGCGGAGCTCCTCGAACTCGGAGTACTTGCCGACGCCGGCGAACGCGATCTGGTCGTAGATCTCGCTGATCTTGTGCAGCGTCACGCTCGGGTTCTCCGCGATGAACAGCAGCCCGTCGGTGAACTCCAGGCCGATCACGGACCGCCCCCGGGCGATGCCCTTGTGGGCGTACTCGGAGCGATCCTTCATCAACTGCTCGGGCGCGACGTACGGCATGAAGCTCACGACGCGCTCCGTTCCTGCAGGACGGCCTCGACCGCGGCGACGACCTCGTCCTCCGGGACGTCCGATGCGCCGTCGGCCGTGACGCGCACGGCGATCGGCCAGATCCGCCGGGCTGAGTCGGGTCCGCCCGTCGCCGCGTCGTCTTCCGCGGCGTCGATCAACGCCTCCACGGCGACGCGGAGGCCCTCATCCGCCGAGAGACCTTCCCGCCAACGCTTCTTGAGGGAGTTCTTGGCGGACTGCCCACCGGATCCCGTGGTCTGGTAGTCGTCCTCCTCCCAACGTCCGCCCGTGGCGTCGTAGTAGAAGATCCGGCCCTGGTCCTTGCGCTCATCGAACCCGCCGAACAGCGGCACCACGATGAGGCCTTGCAGCGCCATCGGGAAGTTCGATCGGATCATCTGGGCGAGCCGGTTCGCCTTGCCTTCGAGCGAGAGGCGATCACCCGTGATCTTCTCGTAGTGCTCGAGCTCGAGCTGGAAGAGTTTGACGAGCTCGACCGCCTGACCGGCCGCCCCGGCGATCGCGATGGCGCTGTAGTCGTCGGCCGCGAACACCTTGCGGATCTTGGCGTCCGCGATGATGTTGCCCGCGGTCGCCCGGCGGTCACCGGCCATCACGATCCCGTGATCGAACTTGAGGCCGATCACGGTCGTCCCATGCGGCACGGGGAACGGGGCGTCGCCGCTGGCGCCCGGTACAGCCTCGGGGTGCTCGCGCCGCACGAGCTCCATGAAGCTGGGGCTCGATCCGAACGGCGTCCCGGCGAGCGGCAGCTCGATCCGGTCGGTCACTCGCCGCCCTTCTGGACGTACGACTTCACGAACTCCTCGGCGTTCTCCTCCAGCACGGAGTCGATCTCGTCGAGGATGTC
>JBKOZW010000057.1:0-4561 GCA_046726095.1 Actinomycetota bacterium | reverse complement strand
CACCGGTACGGACATCGCTTGGCGGACCTCGTCCTCGTCGACCTTGACCTCGACGGTGTTCCCCGTCGAGAGCTCACGACCGATCACGAGCGCCGCGCGCCCGGTGACGGCCGGGAACGCGGAGCCGATCGCGACCTTGATCTCCTCGGCGGCCTTCTCCCCGATCGCGACGCCGTACGTCGCCCGGAGGTGCTCCTGGATCGCGGCATCCAGGTCGAACCCACCCACGCCGACGCCGTGCCCCGAGACCACGCCGCCCATCGAGACCACGGCCATCTCCGAACGAGCCCCACCGATGTCGACGATCAGATGCCCGACGGGCTCGTGGATCGGCAGCCCGGCTCCGATCGCTGCGGCGAGGGCCTCCTCGACGAGCGTGACCTGCTTGCCCCCGCTCGACGTGATCGCTTCCTCGAGGGCACGTTTCTCCACCCCCGAGCTCTCCGATGGGATGCAGACGAGCACTCGCGGCTTGGGGAACCGGCCGGGCGCGACCCGCCGCAGGACCGATCCGAGGTATCGCTGCGTGAGCTCGAACTCGGTGACGGTGCCCTCCCGGAGCGGCCGGATCGCGACGACGCTGCCGGAGTCCCCGCCGATCAGGTCCCAGGCTTCATCGCCCGTCGCGACGACGGCGCCGGTCGCGGTGTGCAGCGCGACGATCGTCGGCTGGTCGAACACGATGCCCTCGCCCTGCCGGTACACGAGGGTGTTCGCGGTCCCCAGGTCGATCGCGAGGTCGCGTCCCATCAGGCCCCCATCACCCAGTGACCCTCGCCGGAGGCGAGGAGCTCCTTCTTCCAGATCGGGACGTCGTGCTTGAGCTGTTCGATGCCTTCGCGGCAGGCGTCGAACGCCTCGGCGCGGTGCGCAGCGGACACCGCGACGACGACGCTCGGTGCGCCCACGTCCAGATCGCCCGTCCGGTGCAGCAGCGCGACCCTCCGCACCGGCCACCGGTCCAGGAGCCCGTCGGCGATCGTCTGGAGCCGCTCGAACGCGACCTCATCCCACGACTCGTACCGGAGGCTCGTCACCGACGCGCCGTCGGCCCCGGAGTCGCGGACGGTGCCGATGAAGACGCAGGTGCCTCCGGCCGAAGGATCGGCGATGAACGCGAGGGCTTCGTCGACGGACAGCGGTTCGGCAGAGACGCGCACGAGCGTGGTGGCGTCGGACACGGCGCCCATCGTAGCGCGGGACCGTCGTACCCTTGAGCCATGACCGACCTCCCCGACTTCCCCTTCGGGATGGATCCCGACGCGTTGCGCGACGCGCCGCTGTTCCGAGAGCTGCAGCGTGTGATCGCCTCGTCCTCGGGGCCGATCAACTGGGAGCTCGCGCGTCAGGTCGGGATCGCGACCGCCCTCGAGTCGGGGACGGATGCCGAGCCGAGCGACGAGGACCAGCGCATCCTGGACGAGGCGGTCCGGGTCGCCGAGCTCCAGGTCACGTCGTTCACCGGCATGGAGGCCACCGCCGAGGTCGCGACCGCCCGCCCGATCCGCCGCGCGGAGTGGGTGACCGCGAACGTCGAGGGGCTGCGCCGGCTGCTCGAACCTGCGGCGACCCGCATGGGCGATGCGCTCGAACGGGCGATGGGAGAGCAGCTCCCGGAGGGCTCCGCGCCGATCGTGGGGCTGCTGGCCCAGCTCGGGCCGCTCTTGCAGGGCACGCAGGTCGGCCAGGTGTTCGGCTTCCTGGCGACTCGCGTGCTCGGCCAGTACGACATCGCGGTTCCGCGAGAGGGCGGGACGGGCTCTTTGCTGTTCGTCGTTCCGAACCTCGCCGCGTTCGAGCACGATTGGTCGCTCGACCCGGTCGAGTTCCGGACGTCCGTCGCGCTGCACGAGGTCACCCACCGGATCGAGTTCGCGCGGACGTGGATGCCGGCCCGGTTCCGGGATCTGGTCGACGACTTCCTCTCGACGCTGACGATCGACGTGAGCGCGATCCAGGAGCGCTTCGCGTCGATCGACCCGGCGGATCCCGAGGCGATGCAGCGAGCGTTCGGGGTCGAGGACAGCGCCATGTTCGGCGCCGTCCTCGACCCCGAACAGCGGATCAAGCTCGGTAGGATCCAGGCCTTCATGGCCGCTGCGGAGGGCTACGCCGATCACGTGATGCACACGCTGGGTGCGCGGCTGCTCTCGTCGCACGCGCAGATCCAGGAGGCGATGCTGCGACACCGGGAGGACGAGGCGACGGATCCCGTGTTCGAGCGCCTCCTCGGCGTCGAGATCAAGCGCGAGCAGTACGCGGCGGGACGCCGCTTCTGTGACACCGTCGTCGAGCTGACCGACGAGGCGACCGTCTCGCGGATGTGGGAGTCGGCCGATGCGATGCCGTCGCTCCCCGAGATCGACGAGCCTCGGCTCTGGCTCGCGCGCACCGTGTAGCACGATATCCTGCGCCCCGATGGAGAACGTGGGAGAGCTCGTTGCCGCTGCGATCGTGGACGAGCGCGTCTGGGACACGCAGGGAGATGCCTCGCCGGACGGGATCTATCTGACCGGGCAACCGGGTCCTGCGCTGCCGTTCGTGATGTTCCGCGCGTGGAAGGTCGGCGTGGGGATCATCCAGGAGGAGGTCCGCATGTACGGACCCTCGGGACGGATGATCTGGCGATGGGGACCCGAGTACCGTCGGATGGAGGGGATGTTCGACCTCACGACGGAGCTCGACGTCGTCCGCGACGCCGTCTTCGACGAGACCGGCACGTACGTGGCCTCGTTCATCATCGACGACCAGGTCGTCGGCGAGATCGAACTGCCCGTCTACGTCCAGGCCGCGCCGACGAAACTGCCCAAGGAGACGGAGGACGGCCTTCGCAAGTCCGACGTGATCTGGCTCGGGAGCGAGGTGAACGGCCGACGGATGACGATCCCCGCGTGGTTCGTCTACAAGAACGGCCGGATCTACGTGCTGTCCCAGCGCGAGCCCGGTCCCCAGGAACAGACGGTGCCCGGCGCGGGTGCCGCGAAGGAGTTCGCGGTGGTCACGCGGCGGAAGGGCCGCGACACGTCGCTCGAGGAGTTCTCGGCCGCGCCGCGGTTGCTGCAGGGCGCCGAGTGGGAGGACGCGGCGCAGGCGCTGGCCGACAAGCGCAAGTCGCGCGCCGGCGCGCCCGACGAATCCGTCAAACGTTGGCGTGGGTCGTGCGACATCCTCGAGCTCACGCCCAACGTTCCCGCTGCCGTCTGACGGCGATCCCGGCCGCTCGCGGCGGGCGGGCTCAGCGGGTCATGGGGCGACCGAGCGCCTCCGCGATCGCGGCCAGCTGCGCGCCGAGCTCGACGATCTCTTCCGGCAGCAGGGCCTGCGCCCCGTCGACCATCGCCTGCTCCGGGTGCGCGTGCACGTCGATCATCACCGCATCGGCCCCTGCCGCCAACGCGGCCCTCGCCATTGCCGCAACCAGATGCCGCTTCCCCACCGCGTGGGACGGATCGACCATCACCGGCAGGTGCGACTCGTGCTGGGCGACCGCCATGCCGGCGAGGTCGAGTGTGTTCCGGGTCGACGGTTCGAACGTGCGGATCCCACGCTCGCACAGGATGATCTCGGAGTTGCCTCGCTGGGCCACGTATTCGGCTGCCTGGAGCCATTCCTCGACCGTCATCGCGAGGCCGCGCTTGAGCATCACCGGCTTGTTCGCGAGCCCGACCTCCTTCAGGAGCTCGAAGTTCTGCGCGTTCCGCGTGCCGACGCGGATGCAATCCGCGACCTCGTTGACGTGCACGACCTGGGACACGTCGACGACCTCGATCACGAAGGGCAGTCCGAACTGACGCCGCGCTTCCTGGAGGATCTCGATCCCCTGTTCGCCGAGACCCTGGAACGAATAGGGCGAGGTCCGGGGCTTGAAGACGTCGCCGCGGACGATCGTCGCTCCCGCTCGCTTCGCGGCCCGGATGGCGAGCATCGTCTGCTCCGGGGTCTCGACCGCGCACGGCCCCGCGATCAGCGTGAAGGTGTCGCGCCCGACGGGGACGGTCCCGACCTTCACGACCGTCGTCTCGGGGTGGAGGTCGCGCGACACCATCTTGTAGGGCTTGCCGATCTGGATCACGTGATCGACGCCCTGCATCTGGCGCCAGTCGATCGCCTTGAAGCGTTCGGTGTCGCCGACCAGGCCGATGATCGTATGGACCGTGCCTCGCGAGACGAACGCCTCGCCGCCGTTCGCGCGGACGCGTTCGGCGACGGCCTCGATATCGCCGTCCGTCGCGTCCGGCGTCATCACGACGACCATGTGGTCGAACCTCCTCGTTCGGCCCGGTCGGTCGGCCCGGGGAAATCGAAACCCCGGGTCGTCCGGCCCGGGGTCGCTGGCTGCTCGGTGGCCGCTGGCGACTACGCCGGGTCGTGCCCGCCGTAGAAGAACCAGAAGCCGAAGGGATGCTGCATGTGGGCAGATGGTGACAGACGGCGGGCGCGGGTGGCAAGCCACCCGCGCCCGCCCTCGCTACGATGCGCCGCGTGACCCTGACGGTCCTGGACCATCCGCTCGCCCTCGACCTGCTGGGACGTCTCCGGGACGAGCGCACGCCACCGGATC
>JBKOZW010000056.1:0-3110 GCA_046726095.1 Actinomycetota bacterium | reverse complement strand
GACGCGACCGGCGGCGAGCTGGTCGAGTCCAATCCGATGTTCGCAGGGACCGTCACCTGCTGACCGTCGATGTAGATCAACAGATCGGTGTGGTGGTGCAGCACCAGCTCGTTGAGCTGGGGGAGCTGCAGGATCCTGAGGCGTTCGCCCGCCTGCGTAACGTTGTTGGGCCACGGTGGCGACGTCGTCAACATCCCCGGGAGCGTGTCGGGGTTCGGGAGCTCGACCGTCACGGACGGGGCACCGCTGCCGGTCGCCTCGGGCGACCCCCCGCGGGCGAGCGCGAAGATGATGATGCCGGCCACCGCGGCGACGGCCACCCCGACGAGCAAGGCTCGCCGGCTGGCCCGCTTCCGCCGCGCGAGCTTGCGCTCGAGCTCGATGCGCTCGAGGCGCGCCTGCTCCTTGCGTTCCGCCTTCGTGGGACGGCGGTCGGGGTCGGTCTGTCTGGCCAAGGGTTTCCTCGTCGGCGGCGGGCGCTCCTGCTGCAACTGCCCAGGGTAGCGGACGACGATGAGCTCGCGGCCCTCGGCTTGCACCGCGTTCATGACGTTCCTATGCTCCTCCCGCCTTCCCCCAACCCATCGTCGGCGCCCGCGGCCGGCCCGGTCACGAGGGGGTGGTCCATGACGGACACCGAACAGGGTCGGATGGTGCACGTTCCCGAGTCCTCCGGCGGTCGACTCGAGAGCTTCTTCCGCATATCGGAGCGCGGATCAAGCGTCCGGATCGAGATCGTCGCCGGCATCACCACCTGGCTGACGATGGCGTACATCCTCTTCGTGAACCCCGCGATCCTCGGCGGCGTCACCGACAGCGCGGGAACGACGCTCGAGTTCGCCCAGGTCCTGTCCGTGACCGCCCTCGTGGCGGGCGTGATCACGATCGCGATGGGGATCTACGCCAACTACCCCTTCGCCCTCGCGGCGGGGCTCGGCCTGAACGCCTTCGTCGCGTTCGGGCTGGTCGCCACGAGCGGCCTGACGTGGCCGCAGGCGATGGGCGTGATCGTGGCCGAGGGGATCCTGATCACGATCCTCGTGCTCACGAACGTCCGCGAGATGATCATGAACGCGATCCCGATGGACCTGAAGCGCGCGATCGGGATCGGGATCGGCCTGTTCATCGCCCTGATCGGCCTTGCGGAGGCGGGCGTCGTGATCCAAGGACCGAACCCACCGATCCTCCAGATCGTCCCCAAGTTCCAGACGTGGTCGCTGGCGCTGTTCGTCTTCGGTCTGCTCCTCACCAGCGCGCTCGTGGCGCGTCGCGTCCGGGCCGCGCTGCTGATCGGCATCGTGGCCACCACGGTCGCCGCGACGATCGTGAACGAGGTCAAGCACCTGTCCGTGATCACCGACGGGAGCGCGGCCTGGCCGGACAGGATCTGGGCGGCCCCCGATCTCGCGCTCATCGGCAAGTTCTCGTTCGGCTTCATCAGCGCCCTCGGGTTCTGGACCGCGGCGGCGATCGTCCTCTCGGTGATGCTGTCGGACTTCTTCGACACGATGGGAACGGTGATCGGGATCGGCGGCGAGGCGAAGCTCCTCGACCGGGACGGGCGCCTTCCCGGCATCAAGAAGGTGCTCCTGGTCGACTCCGTCGCGGCCGTCGCCGGGGGTGCGGCGTCCGCGTCGTCGAACACGACCTACATCGAGAGCGCATCGGGTGTCTCGGAGGGCGGCCGCACCGGCCTGACCTCGGTCGTGGTCGGAGTGCTGTTCCTGGTGTGTCTGTTCTTCTCACCGATCGCCGGCGTGGTCCCACAGGTGGCGACGGCGCCGATCCTGGTGATCGTGGGCTACTTCATGATGACCTTGGTCAAGGACATCGACTGGTCCGATCCGGGGATCGGCATCCCGGCGCTGCTGACGATCGGCCTCATGCCGTTCACGTACAGCATCACGAACGGCGTCGGCGCGGGCTTCGTCTCGTACACGGTCATCGCGGTGCTCCGAGGCAGGGCGCGGGACGTCCACCCGCTGCTCTACGTCGTGTCGGGCATCTTCGTCTGGTACTTCGTGCACGGGGTGGTCGGCTAGCTAGTCGAAGCGGACGAAGGTCGACAGATCGATCGGAGGGCGGGGCCGGACGGCCCCGCCCTCCGGCATCGGCCCGCACGCGACCGTCCCGAGCGCGAACCACTCGTCGTCCATGCCGAGCACCGCGCGCGTCTCCTCCTGACAGAACAGCGTCGAGCTGATCCAGCACGACGCGATGGCCTGCGCGTGCAGACCGAGCAAGAGATTCTGGATCGCCGCGCCGCCGGAGAGCAGGAACATCTCCTGCTCCGCGTGCGCCCGCTCCGCGTCCCCGTAGGGGTGCGAGCCTCGGAACGACACCCACGGGACGATCAACACCGGCGCCTGGCCGAGGACGGCGTCGCTCCGCGAGATCCGCCGCACGATCACGTCCTCGGCCGTGCCGTCGCCCCGGAGGTCGGCCCGCCACGCGTCGGCGATCGCCGCGAGCAGACCGCGCCGGGCGGCGGGGCTCATCAGCACGGTGAACCGCCAGGGGCGCGTGTGATGCGGCGCCGGCGCCGTGGAGGCCGCGCGGATCGCCTCCTCGAGCGCCTCGCGCGGGACGTCGCCGGGGCCGAACGAGCGGATCGTCCGCCGCGCGTGCAGGGCCTGGAGGGGGGATTCGCGGAAGAGGTCGGTCTCGGCGGGGCGGAGCAGATCCGCGCCGCGCCCGTCGTGGGCCCCCTCGATCGGAGCGCCGCGGACGATCGCGGCCGGGACCTTGGACGCCTTGCCCATGACCAGCCCGGTCGCTGCGGCGACCTCGTCGGCGAGCGCGACGACCGTCGCATCGAGGAGGCGGCCGGTATGGTCGGGCGTCCCGCGGAGGTCGACCACGGCCGGGAGCCCGGCGACGCCGATCGCCACGTTCACGACGCCCTCGCGCCACGCCCGGCCGAACGTGTCGGTGATCACGACGCCGAGCCGGTCGAGGCCGAGCGCCGCGCGCAGCGACGAGCGCAGACGCTCGGCGGTCCCGTCGGGATCCTCCGGCAGCAGCGTGAGCCCGCCGTCCTCCACGTTGGACGCGTCGACGCCGGCGTTCGCGCACACGAACCCGTGGCGCGTCGCGGCGATTGTCAGATC
>JBKOZW010000055.1:0-7446 GCA_046726095.1 Actinomycetota bacterium | reverse complement strand
CAGGCGGCGTCCGCCACGAGCGCGCTGGTGACCGTCGCGAGTCCACAAGGCGTCCACCCACAGAACTCGCAGAACGAGCCCGCGCTCGCCGTGGACGCATCGCGACCCACGGTCCTCGCGGCTGGCGCGAACGAGCTCGTGGACATGCAACCGTGTTCCGAGCTGGCCTCGACCACGGCCGGCGCCTGTTCGTTCCCGCTGGGGACGTTCAACCTGGGGGTGGGACTGACCGGCGTCTACTTCTCGTTCGACAGCGGCAAGACGTGGATCCAGCCCACGTACCGGGGGCTGACCGCGGTGACCTGCGACCCGACGGTCGAACCATGCACACCTGAGATTGGGCCGATCCATACCGTCCCCAACTTCTACGAGAACGGGTTGCGATCTCGGAGCGACCCTGGGGTCGCGTTCGGTCCCGCGCCGGGCGACGGAGGATTCTCCTGGGACAACGGTTCGCGGCTCTACTTCTCGACGATCGCCACGAACCTCACCGACACGCAGATCGACCGGAGCGGGATCAAGAGCAACTTCGCGCTCACCGTCTCGCACATCGACAACGTCACCCCCCAGCGCGTGCAGGACCAGAGCAACTGGTCACGTCCCTTCTTCGTCCCGGCGAAGATCTCACCCACCGCTGGGCTGGACAAGGAGCAGATCTGGGCTGACAACGCTGCATCCAGCCCATTCTTCGGCAACGTGTACGTGTGCTACTCGGACTTCCACAGCTTCAGCGGCGGGAACAACTTCCCGCTGTTCCCGAACGTCGCCGTCTCGACCGACGGCGGCGTGCAGTGGAGGGCGCGCCCCGTGATCCCGCCGACGACGGCCCGTACCCGAGGCTTCCACCAAGGGTGCACCGTGCGGACCGACAGCGACGGGGTGGTCTACGCGTTCTTCACGCACTTCTCGGAGACGTCGAACGTCGGCGCCCAGACGATGGTGAAGTCGTTCGACGGCGGACGCACGTGGACGCCACCGCGCGACGTCTTGACGATGAACGACCTTTGCTTCCACGTGGATCCCGTGAGCGGTCGATGCGTCGAGGACGGGAACGCCGGCGCGCGGAGCGATCTGGCGGCCATGCCCAGCGTCGACATCGCGAACGGCGCCCCCACTGGCGCCGATGCCACGAACGAGATCGTGGACGCATGGTCCGACGGAAGGTTCGGCCTGAACAACGAACGGACGCTCTTCTCGTACTCGACGGATGGCGGAGCGACCTGGAGCCCTCCGTCATCGATCTCCGTCCCCGGTGACCGATCCGCGTATTCGGCCCCCGCGATCTCGCCCGACGGCGAGCATGTCTACGTGACGTACATGGCGTACGCTCAGCCGTTCCAGGCCACGACCGCCAACCCGAGACCGGAGCACGGCGTCCTCCGCGGCGCCGACATCGGCGCGAACGGGGCACCGAGCGGGTGGACCACGCTCTACGACGGGCCGTTCGGCGATGCCCGAGGCACCTCGCAAGGGCGGATCCTCTACAACGAGTTCCTGGGCGACTACGTCTATGCGATCGCGACCCGCACCTACGGTGCGGGTGTGTGGACCGACGTTCGCCGGACGCAGGACTGCCCGGCGATGGACACCTGGCGTCAGTCGTCGCTCGCCGCCGGTCACCTCGTGTTCCCCGCGCCGTGGCCGCTCCAGGATTGCCCCGCGAACTTCGGTAACAACGACATCTTCGCGGCGACCACCGGGTAGTTGGTGGGCCGGGCGGGCGCGTCACACCCGCCCGGCCCTCATCGATCGACGGGGTCGAAACGTGAGAGCGAGAACGGCCCGATCGTCACCGCGGAGACACGGCCGTCGCCTCGCCGATGGAACACAACCGGCTCGCCCGATTCGCGGACACCGGCCTCCACGGTGAATGAGTCCGGAGCGTTGGCGGGAACGAGTGTCGGTCGCCACTCCGGCGTCTCTGGGTCGACGAACGTGAGGGCGCCATCGCGCCACTCGAGCCGGATCAGGATCGCCTCGTCCCCGGCGTCGCCGTAGAGCCCCAGGAAATCTCGGAATGCGTCGGGGGTCGGCTCGGGTGGCTCGGCCGGTTTCACGGCGGAGCGCGCAGCTTCCCGAGCGAGCGCCCCGAGCCCCATCGAGAGCTCGCCGGCATCCTTCCCCCCGTTCAACAGCGCGATCGCGCCAACCCGCTCGTCCCCGCGGAGGAAGCAGACGTTCGTGACGAAGCCCGGGAGTCCACCGGAGTGCTGCACCCAGATCGCGTCATCCTTGCGCTTGGCGTACCAGGAGATCCCCCACGCCTCGGTCCACGTCTCATCACCGAGGTACCGGGGAAGGTGCATCTCCTTCAGCGTCGAGCCGTCGAGGATCTGGCGACCCTCGCGTGCACCGCCGTCCTCGAGGAACTGGGCGCCGATCCAGCGGGCGAGGTCGTCGACGCACGACCAGAGGCCGCCCTCGGCGAAGCCCTCCTTCCCCCAAGGGTTCGCGATACGGAGCTCGTCCGACATCCACCGCTCCTGGTAACCGACTGCGCACCGGCGCGCGAGGACCTCTGCCAACGGCTCGAACGAGGTGGACGTCATGCCGAGCGGATCGAGGATGTGGTGCTGTATGTGCTCCACGTACGGCATCCCCGAAACGCGGGCGACGATCTCGCCGAGCAGTTGGTATCCCAGGTTCGAGTACTTCTGTTGCGTATTCGGGGGGATACGCGCGCCGATGTCGGCGACGCGCGCGAGGTTGGCGAGCGCGGACCCCTCGTACCGGTTCCGCGTCCAGTCGGTGTCCGGCGGGTCCCCCATCAGGCCGCTCTCGTGCGAGAGCAGCCGGCGCACCGTCACCGTCTCGATGGGACCGAACGGGCTGATCGCGTCGCGCAGCTCTGGGAGGTACCCGACCGCCGCGTCGTCCAGGTGGAGCTTCCCCTCGTCGCGGAGCTGCATGATCGCCGTGCCGGTGAACGTCTTGGTGATCGAGGCGATCCGGTAGAGCGTTCGCGCGTCGGGGGCGCGGCGGCCGGCGACGTCGGCGAAGCCGTAACCGCCGGACCACACGAGCCGGTCGCCGACGACGACGCCGGCCGCCGCGCCCGGCAGACGCTGCTCCTTGACGAACACGGCCAGCTTGGACTCGAACGTCCCGGACAGCTCGGCGACGGCCTCGGCCGCGCCCATCACACGCCCTTCAGGAAGGCCACCGTCTCGGCGAGACCGTCCTCCAGATGCGTCCACGGCTTCCACGCGAGCACCGAGGATGCGGCCGAGATGTCGAGCGCGATCCGGCGGAGCTCCCCGGGCGGCAGCGGCCCGTGCTGCGGCTCACCGTCGAACCCGATGATGTCGGCGAGCAGTCGGTAGAGGCCGTTGACGCTCGTCTCGAGCCCGGTGCCGATGTTCACGAGCTTCCCGGATCCGCGGTCGATCGCCTGCACGAACGCGTGGACGACGTCGTCGATGAACACGTAGTCCCTCGTCTGGTTCCCGTCCCCGAAGATCGCGGGCGCCTCACCGGCCAGCATCTTGGATGCGAAGATCGACACGACGCCCGCCTCGCCGACCGGATCTTGCCGGGGTCCGTAGACGTTGGCGAGGGCGCACGCCGTGTAGTCCAGTCCACGGTACCGCTGGTAGAAGGCGAGGTAGTCAAGGGCCGCCTTCTTGGAGATCCCGTACGGGCTGAGGGGATGCGAGCCCTGCGCTGCGGACTCCTTCGCGGGGATCCGGCGAGGCTCACCGTAGATCGTGCCGCCGCTCGCCGCGTAGATCACCTTGCGAACGCCGACCTTGATCGCGCACTCGACCACGTTCAGCGTGCCCATCAGGTTGATGCTCGCGTCCAGGACCGGATCGTCGAGCGACGGACGGACGCCCGCCTGGGCGGCGAGATGGAAGACCACCTCCGGCTTGTGCCGTTCGAAGAGCGGGAGCAGGCCGTCCGCACGGACGTCCATGTTGAAGAAGGTGTACGCCTTGCCGTAGCCGCGCGCCTCGCCGAGGTTGGCGATCCGCCCGGTGGAGAGGTCGTCGACGGCAACGACGCGTTGGTCTTCGGCGAGCAGGCGATCGGCGAGGTTCGAGCCGATGAACCCGGCGCCCCCGGTCACCAGGACGGTCGTCACGATTCCAACTGTAGGTTCGGGTCTGCGGGGATGTCCAGCGACGTCCGTTCCCCCCGAGCGAGTCTGGCCGCGCCCAGACACGCGATCATCGCAGCGTTGTCCGTGCACAGCTCGAGCGGCGGGAACCACACCTGGAGTCCGGCCGCCTCGCCGTCGCGCTGCAACCGTTCGCGGAGCCGGGTGTTGGCGACGACGCCGCCGCCGAGCAGCACGGTCGGAACGCCCGTGCGCTCGGCGGCGGCGATCGTCTTCGACACCTGCACGTCGACGATCGCCTCCTGGAACGACGCCGCGAGATCGGGAACGTCGATCTCTCGGCCCGCCGCCTGCTCGGCACGCACGAACCGCAGGACCGCGGTCTTGAGCCCGCTCATCGAGAAGTCGAGGTCGCCCGAGTCCTCCATCGCCCGCGGGAACCGGATCGCGTCGGGGTTCCCGTGCTTCGCCGCCGCGTCCAGGGCGGGACCGCCCGGGAAGCCCAATCCCAGGAGGCGGGCGACCTTGTCGAACGCTTCGCCCGCGGCATCGTCGAGCGTCTGCCCGAGCACCTCGTGACGGAACAGCTCCGGGATGTGCACCAGCATCGTGTGGCCGCCCGAGACGATGAGCGCGACGTAGGGTGGCTCAGGAGCTCCGTGGACCAGGAAGTTGGCCCAGTAGTGACCCTCCAGGTGGTTCACGCCGATCAGCGGCGCGCCGGTCGCGAGCGAGAGCGCCTTGGCCGCCGCCATCCCGACGAGCAGGGCGCCGACCAGCCCGGGGCCGCTCGTGACGGCCACGCCGTCGAGCTCGCCGAACCCGACGCCCGACGTCTCCAGCGCCTGAGCGAGCAGTGGATTCAACGCCTCGACGTGTGCCCGCGCCGCCACCTCGGGCACCACGCCGCCGAACCGTTCGTGCAGGTGCTCCTGGCGGGCGATCAGATCGGCCCGCACCGTGAAGCCGTCCTCGATCACCGCGACGGCCGTCTCGTCGCACGAGGTCTCGATGCCCAGCGTGATCACGTCGGGCGGATCCCGTCTGGCAGCGACGCGACGATGGAGTCCAGCCGTCGCCCGTAGGCGGCGTCGCGGATGTCGTCGGTCCACATGATCAGGGCGTCTTCATGCAACTCCGCGTAGTAATTGCGACGGATCCCGACCGGGTGGAACCCGAAGCGCGCGTACAGACGCTGAGCGCGCCAGTTGGTGACCCGGACCTCGAGCGAGACGGCGTGCCCACCCATGCGTTTGGCCACGAGGAGTTGCTCGTGGAGGAGCCGCTGGGCGATCCCGTGACCCTGCAGCATCGGGTTCACCGCGATGTTCGTGATGTGCGCCTCGTCGCCGTAACAGATCAGGCCCGCGTAGCCGACGACCTCCCGGTCGCGCTTCGCAACGACGTAGTTGCGATTGTTCGGCTCCGTCATCTCGGCGACGAACAGGTTCGGCGACCAGGGCCGCGCGTACGCCTCTCGTTCGATCGCCATCACGCCGCGCAGGTGGCGCCGGCGCATCTTGACGATCTCGAGCCTAGGCGAGCCCGGCTCGGCGGTCCCACGCGATCTCAGCATCCGACTTCCTCAGGTACAGGGGCGCCACGTCGTACACCGCGTCGTGTTCCTCGCGCAGGAACCGCGGAACTGCGAGCTCGACGAGCGAAGCCGCATCGGGGTGCGCGACCGCCGGGGACGCGATCTCGAGCCGTGCGCCGTGCTGCTCCTGCAGGACATCCCAGTACAGGATGGCACCGTCCCCCACGGCCAGCACGTCCTCGCGCGAGGCGACCAGGTCCGCGGCGACGTGATCCGGGGTCGAGACGGCGTAGTCGCTCTGCCGGACGACGCCGCCCGGCACCGACCCGTACGTCGCGCTGAACACCTCGCCGCGGCGCGCGTCGACCACGGCGAGGATCGTTCGGCTCGAGAAGCGGACCGAGTAGGCGAGCGTGTCGAGGCTCGTGAAGCCCAGGATCATCGTGTGCGTTGCCTGCGCCAGGGTCTTGGCCGTCTCGACCCCGACGCGGAGACCCGTGAAAAGGCCCGGCCCGATGCCGACGGCGAACCCGGCGACTTGCGACAGGTCCGTCCCCGTCCACCGCAGCAGCTGATCGAGGGCCGGAGTCACCGATTCCTGTCGCGCGCGCCCGACGACCTGGATGCGGCCCAGGATCTCCCTCTCGCTGCCGATCGCGACCGACACCTGCGGGGTCGAGGTCTCGATGCCGATGACGATCACGGCTGGACGCTCCAGGGTCGGACCGCGGCCGCCAAACCGTCCGACCGCTCGCTCCACGACGGTCCGCGGCCGCGGATCGCGATCCTTCGGGCTTCGTCCTCGCCGGTCGGATCCTCCATGGTCATCTCGATCCGGAGGAGGTCCTCGGGCAGTAGCTCTTCGATCGCATCGCCCCACTCGACGATCAGGACGCACCGTCCGTCCTCCAGCTCGTCGAGCGCCAGATCGACGACGTCCTGGACGCGATCGAGCCGGTACACGTCGACGTGGGCGACCGGGATGCGGCCGCTCACGTACTCGCGCACGAGCGTGAACGTGGGCGACGCGACGTGCTCCTCGGCCCCCAGCCCGTCGGCGATCCCCCGGACCAGGGTGGTCTTGCCGGCCCCCAGGTCGCCGGTCAGCGCGAGGACGTCGTGGACCCGCAGCAGGGGTGCGAGGGCGTCGCCCAGGGCGATGGTGTCCTCGGCCGTCCGCGCCCGAACCACCAGGTCCATCTAGAAGAGTTCGAGCTGCTCGTCTTCCGCGTGCTGGGCAGCAGGCGCCTGCGCCGGCTCGGGAGAGGGCGGCGGCTCGGGTGTCGCGCGGAGCGTCGTCCGGATCAGCGCGAAGTCATCCTGCAGATCGAGGAACTGCCGGCTCTTCTCGCCGCCCCCGCGCAGGATCGCCGCGGGGTGGAACGTGGGGATCACCTTGCGGCCGTGCCAGCCGTAGACGCCGCCCCGCATCGAGGTGATCCCCCGCTGCGTGTTCAGGACGAACTTCGTGGCGAAGTTGCCGAGCGTCACGAGGACAACCGGTTGGACGATCGAGATCGTTTCGGCCAACCAGGGGGTGCACGATTCGATCTCGTCCGGTAGCGGGTCGCGGTTGCCTGGCGGCCGGCATCGCAGGACGTTGGCGATGTAGACGTCCTCGCGCCGCAGACCGATCTCGCCCAACATCCGGGTGAGCAGCTGCCCCGCGGCGCCCACGAACGGCTCGCCCTGGCGATCCTCGTGGAAACCCGGCGCCTCCCCGATGAACATCAGGTCGGCCTCGTCGTTCCCGACGCCGAAGACGACCTGCGTTCGGCTCTCCGCGAGCCGGCAACGCGTGCACGTCGATGCCTCGGTCGCGACCTCTGCGAGCGTTCGGGTCATGCCG
>JBKOZW010000054.1:0-20970 GCA_046726095.1 Actinomycetota bacterium | reverse complement strand
GGGCATCCCCCGGGCGCTGTGGGACACCGTGATCGTCGTGCCGTTCAACGACGCGGGCGCCGTCGAACAGGCGCTCGCCGACAACGAGGGCGAGGTCGCGGCCGTGATCCTCGAGCCGGTGATGATGAACATCGGCATCGTGGAGCCCCTGCCCGGCTACCTCCAGGCGCTCCGCGACGCGTGCGAGAACCACGGTGCAGCCTTGATCTACGACGAGGTGAAGTGCGGCGGCACGATCGCGTACGGCGGGACGACCGAGCGCTACGGCGTCCGGCCGCACCTGGCCGCGTACGCGAAGGCGATCGGCGGCGGGTCCACGATCGGCGCGTTCGGCGGCGAGGCTCGCTTCATGGAGTGGGTTGGGAAGGGCGCGGCGCAGCAGGGGACCTTCAACGGGAACCCGCTGTCGAGCGCCGCGGGCCTCGCGGCGCTGACCCAGGTCCTCACGAAGGACGCGTACGACCACCTCGGCAAGCTGGGCACGATGCTGGCGGAGGGGTGCTCGCGAGCGATCGCCGAGACCGGGATCCCCGCTCACACCGTGGACCTGGGCGCCAAGGGCTGCGTCTCGTATCGGGCGGAGAAGCTGACGAGCTACCGTGACTTCCTCCTGACGCACCCCGAGCTCTACTGGGCGTCGTACCCGTGGATGGTCAACCGCGGCATCTTCATGACGCCCGGCGACGAGGAGCAGTGGACGGTGTCGGTGCAGCACACGGAGGAGGACGTCCAGACCTACGTGGACGCCTTCGGCGAGTTCTGCCAGGCCCTCGCGTCCTGACGTCGGGCGCGTGCACGAGTACACCGACGAGACCGAAGAGCTCGCGCGGGCGATCGTCGCGTACGCGCGGAACCGGATCGCGAGCCCGCAACCGCTGGATCGGGTCGCCCCGCCCGACGAGCTCGCTCGTCGGGCGGGGCGAACGATCACCGAGAGCGGCATCGGCTGGGAGGAGGCGCTCCGGGTCTGGTCGGAGGTCCTCGCACCCGCCACGATCTCGACCGATCACCCCGCTTCCGTCGCCTTCGTGCCGAGCGCCCCGACCAAGGCCTCGGTCCTTTTCGACCTGATCGTCGGGGCCTCCTCGACGATCGCCGCGGGATGGATCGACGGCGCCGGCGCGATCTGGGCGGAGAACGAAGCGCTCCGGTGGATCGCCGATCTCGCCGGGTTCCCGAGCGGGACGGGCGGCGTGTTCGTCTCCGGCGGATCGGCCGGGAACCTGAACGCCCTGGTGACGGCTCGGCACGCGGCGCACTCGCGCCGCGGTGGCCGACCCGACCGGTGGTGGTTCGCGGCAGCCGACACCGTCCACTCGAGCGTGACCGCCGCGGCCCGCGTGATGGACGTGGACGTGGTCTCGGTCCCCCACGACGAGCGCGGCCGGCTGACGGGCGCGGCGCTCGCGCGGACGCTCGACGCAGCAGGTGAGGGGGTTTTCGCCGTCGTCGCGAGCGCGGGCGCGACGAACGCGGGCATCGTCGACGACCTGACCGGCGTGGTCGACGTGTGCTCGGAGCGAGATCTGTGGCTCCACGTCGACGGCGCGTATGGGGCTGCCGCGCTGCTGGCGCCGAGCGTCCGGCATCTCTTCGAGGGCCTCGAGCGAGCCGATTCGTTCATCGTCGACCCGCACAAGTGGCTGTTCGCGCCGTACGACGCATGCGCGCTGCTCTACCGGGACCCGATGCTCGCCGTGGAGACGCACCGGCAACATGCGTCCTACCTCGAGACGGCGCAGGCGGAAGCGGGCCTGGACCCCGCCGACCTCGCCTACCACCTGACGCGGCGGGCCCGCGGCCTCCCCCTGTGGTTCTCGCTCGCGACCTACGGGACCGACGCGTACCGCGATGCGGTCGAGTCGGTCCTGGCGCTCACGCGGGCGGCGGCGGATGAGATCCGCCGCCGCCCCGACCTCGAGCTGATCCTGGAGCCGGAGCTCTCCGTGCTCCTGTTCCGCCGGATCGGGTGGTCACCCGACGACTACGAGGCGTGGTGGCGCCGGCTGCTGGACGCCCAGGTGGCGTTCGTCCAGCCGACCTCGTGGAACGGCGAGAGGGTCGCACGGCTGTGCTTCGTGAACCCTCGTACCACGATCGACCACGTCCGCGCCATCCTCGGCACGATGGCCTGATCGGGTCTTGCGCCGTCCCAACGCCCGTCCTAGGGTCGGAGCAGCCGCGAACCGAGGGAGGGGACCCATGAAGCGGATCGTGTGGTCGTCGGGATCTGCACGCTGGCGCTGATGCTCGCCGTGCCAGCATCTGCGCACCCACCGACCATCATCCGAGGAGCCGGGGAGTTCGACATCTCGTTCGGACCCGAGGTCTGTGGGTTCGCGATCGAGGCCCACATCCGAACGAAGGCCCAGACGATCGTCGACGCCAGCGGAGACCCACTCCGCGGTACGACAACGGGTCAGCTGTTCGCGACCCTGACGAACCAGGACTCGGGGTTCTCGCGCACGTTCGCGATCCCCGGGCCGAGCTTCTTCGACGCGACGGGAACGCTCGTCCGTGGCACCGGCACCTGGATCACGTTCACCGCCGATGGATCGTTCGTCTTGGCAGCGGGCAACATGGCGATGGACGCCGAGGGGACGATCCTCGCGATCCGAGGGCAGACCTTCGACCTCTGCGACCTGATGTCCTAGAGCGACCCGCCGATCGGCGATCCGCCGCGGAGCTCCATCGCGATCGCGTCGAGGCGCTCGATCCGCTTCTCGGTCGCGGGATGCGTCGAGAACAGGTTCGTCATGCCGCCTCCGCGGAGGCTCGCGAGCGGGTTCATGATGAACAGGTGGGCTTCGGCCGGGCTCACCGACTGTGGCGGCGGAACCTGCCGGACCGCCGCGTCGAGCTTCCGGAGCGCGCTCGCGAGCGCCTCGGGGTCACGGGAGAGGTAAGACCCCGACTCGTCGGCCTGGTACTCGCGCGAGCGGGACACGGCCATCTGGATGATCGCCGCCGCGATCGGGGCGAGGAGCCACGCCGCGAGCATCGCGATCGGGTTCCCGCCGCGCTCGTCGTCGCCGCCGAAGAAGAACGCGAACCGCGCGAGGAACGTGATCGCCATCCCGATCGCCGCCGCGACCGAGGAGACGAGGATGTCCCGGTTCGCCACGTGGGACATCTCGTGGGCCAGGACCCCGCGGAGCTCGCGCTCGTCCAGGATCTGCAGGATCCCCTTGGTGACGGCGACCTTGGCGTTCTGCGGGTTCCGACCGGTGGCGAAGGCGTTCGGCTGGGTCATCTCGGAGACGTAGATCTGGGGCATCGGGATGTTGTCCGCGTTCGCGAGCTCACGGACGATCCGGTACAGCTCCGGGTACTGCTGCTCGGTCACGGGCTTCGAGCGGGTCGTCGCGACCGCGATCGAGCCGGACCACCAGTACATCGCCACGTTGAACACCAGCGCCACGACCAAGCCGACGACCGCCCACTGCGGCCCGAAGTACGAGCCGATCAGGACGAACAGACCGCCGATCGCGGCGATCAGGATCCAGGTCTTGATGCGGTTGATGCCGGGACTCATCGCTCCATCACCTCTCCCCCGAGGGTACCTCGGCTCCGGCGAACGGAGGGCTCAGCCGCCGAACGCGAGCGAGCTGACCTCGCCCAGGCGGTAGATCGCGTTCGGGACGACGAAGATCACGAGCAGAGCGACCATGGCGACCGCGACGACCGCGGTCACCAGGGCCGAGGAACGGAACGGCCCCGGCTCCTCCGCATCCTCGAAGATCATCGCCCGCGGGATCAGGAAGTAGTACCCGACGCTGATCACGGAGTTGATCACCATCGCCACGGCCAGCACGACGCCGATCCCGCCCCGCTGGATCCCCGCCTGGAAGATCAGCAGCTTGGCCCAGAACCCGCCGGTGGGAGGGACCCCGGCGAGCGACACCATGAAGACGGTCATCGCGGTCGCCAGCAGGGGCGCGGTCCTGGCGAGACCTCGGAAATCCTCGATCTGGAGCCGCGGGTGCCGCGCGCTGATCGCCGTCGTCACCGCGAAGGCCCCCAGGTTCATGATCCCGTAGATCAGCAGGTACGTGACCGCCGCCTGGAACGCCGAGTGGTTGATCGAGGGCTCGGACGTGACGAGCGCGAAGGGCAGCAGGATGTAGCCGGCCTGCCCGATCCCGGAGTACGAGAGCAGCCGGACGACCTGGCGTTGCTGGAGCGCGACCAGGTTGCCGAGCGTCATCGTGACGAGTGACAGGGCCGCGAAGATCGGAACCCAGAAGGTGTACTCGTGGATGAAGGCCACGAACATCAGCTGGAGCAGACCGGCGAAGCCGGCCGTGCTCGAGGCTGCGCCGAGGAACGCGGCCACCGGGACGGGGGCGCCCTCGTACGTGTCCGGCGCCCAGAACTGGAAGGGAACCGCGCTCACCTTGAACGCGAACCCGACGACCACGAACAGGATCGCGGCGTTGGCCAGGGTCTCCTTCGCCCCGCTCAACGTCTGGAGCCCGGCGGCGACCTCGCTCAGCTGGAGGTGACCCGTCAGCCCGTAGATCAGGCTCATCCCGTACAGCATCACGGCGGTCGACAGGACCCCGATCAGGAAGAACTTCAGACCGCCCTCGTTGCCCTTGACGTCGGCCTTCCGGAACGCCGCCATAAGGAACCCGGGCGCCGAGACCAGCTCGAGCGCCAGGAACAGCATCAACAGGTCTCGCGACGCCGGCATCAGCAGGCACCCGAGGAACGACGTGAGCAGCAGGAAGTAGTACTCACCCTGGTAGAAGCCGCCGTCACGGAAGTATCGGTACGAGATCAGGAGCACGATCGCCGCCGCGCTCACGAAGAACGTCTGGAAGACGATCGTGAACGCGTCGACGACGTAGGACCCTCCGAACGTCGAGCGGTCCCCCTGACCGATCAGCGACAGCACGGCGACGAGGGCCGCGAACACCCCGAGGAGGGCGACCCACATCGAGGCGGACTTGTGCCGAGCAGGCAGGAAGAGATCCGTGATGAGGACGATCAGGATCGTGCCCGACAGGATCAGGACGGGAAGGATCGCGTGGTAGTCGATCGTCACGTGCGGATCAGCCTCCGAAGATGCGAACGATCGCGTTGACGCCCTGCTCGCTGCTGTTCAACACGATGCTCGGGATCAGCCCCAGGAGGAGGATCGCGACGAGCAACGGGACCCAGGAGACCCACTCGACCGCCAGGATGTCGCGGAACCCGTGGTCCTTCCAACGGTCGGGCGCGAGCCCCATGTTGACCCGCTGGAGCATCCACAGGAAGTAGCCGGCGGTCAGGATCGTGCCGATCCCGCCGAGCACCATGAACGTCCGGAACAGGCCCACGTTCAGCCCGGCGACGGCGCTCGTGTTGGGACTGAAGGACCCGAGCAGCGCCATGACCTCGCCCCAGAAGCCGGCCAGGCCGGGGAGCCCGAGCGACGCGATCGCCACGAAGGCGAAGATGCCGGCCATCTTGGGCATGATCTGCGACATCCCGCCGCCGATGTCCGCGATCTGCCGAGTGTGGTAGCGGTCGTAGATCGAGCCCACGCAGAAGAAGAGCATCCCCGTGATCACCCCGTGGGCCACCATCCCGAAGATCGCCGCCTGGATGCCGATCGTCGTGAGGGTCGCGATGCCGAGCATCACGAACCCCATATGCCCGACCGACGAGAACGCGATCAGCCGCTTCAGATCCCTCTGAGCCAGGCAGCACAGCGCCGCGTACACGATCGCGATCGCCGCGAGGGCACCGATCCACGGCGCGTACGCGACCGCACCCTCCGGGAGCACGGGGAGGGCGATCCGGATGAACCCGTACGTGCCCATCTTCAGCATGATCCCGGCAAGCAGCACGGACCCGATCGTCGGCGCCTCGGTGTGCGCGTCCGGGAGCCACGTGTGGAACGGCCACATCGGGACCTTGACCGCGAACCCCAGCGCGATCGCGCCGAAGACGACCAGCTGGAACAGGTGGGAGGTCCCGGCACCACCCCACCCGGTCAGCGTCACGATGTCGAACGAGTGCTGGCCGGTGGCCGGATCCAGCGGGCTGCTGAAGTACAGCGCCAGGAACCCCAGCAGCATGATCACCGAACCGAACAGTGTGTACAGGAAGAACTTGATCGACGCGTACTGACGGTTGGCCGACCCCCACACGCCGATCAGGAAGTACATCGGCACCAACACGAGCTCCCAGAACACGAAGAACAGGATGAGATCGAAGGCGATGAAGGTGCCGGCCATCCCGGTGATCAGCAGCAACGTGAGCGCGACGAACGCCTTGCTCCGGCCGGGTTCGGGCACGAACCGCCAGGTGTAGACGGCGCACAGGAACCCGAGCGCGAACGTCAGCACGTACAGCGGCATCGAGATCCCATCGATCCCCACGTGGTAGCGGGCGTTGATCACCGGGATCCAGCTGGTGTTCAGGACGAACTGGAGCCCGCCCGTCCCGTAGTCGTAGGTCGCGGCGATCGCGATCGCGAGCACGAGGCACACCCCCGTGACGGCGATCCCGATCCCTTTGACGAGCCGGTCCTGGCCGTTCGGCACGAAGAGGATCGCCAGGGCGCCGACGAGCGGCAACAGGGTGGTGATCGTGATGGCGGAGTTCTGCCAGGTCATACGGTCCCCTCACTCATCGTTCATGGCCTCGTCACGAAGAACGTCAACAGGATCACGCCGACGAACAGGCCGACGGCGTACCACTGCACCTTTCCGGTCTGGACCGTGCGGAGCCCGCGCCCGAACAGCGCCGCCACCGTGCCCGCGCCGTTCACGACGCCGTCGATCACGTTCCGGTCGAACCACGCGGCCAGGGCCGAGAACGCGTACGCGAGCGTCGCGCTCCCGTTCACCGCACCGTCGATCACGTGCTGGTTCGTCCAGTACACGCCGGCCGCGATCGGATCGCGGATCGGCCGGATGATGCCGTTCCAGTAGATGTCGTCCAGGTAGTACTTGTGCTCGAGCAGTGTGTAGACGCCGCCGAGCTGGGTGACCGGGTCGGGCGTCCGCCAGCGCTTGTACACGGTGTAGCCACCCCAGATGCCGATCGCGACCGCCACGATCGAGATCAGCGCGACGGCCGGGCTGAAGATGGCCTCCAGCGGCTCCCCGTCGAAGTACACCCAGTCCAGGAACGGCGCGCCGACCGGCGCGAACCCGAGCAGCCCGACGACGCACGTCGCGCCCGCGAGCACGATCAACGGGGTGGTTATCACGCGCGGCGACTCGTGCAGATGCGCCTCGCCGCGGTAGTCGCCGAAGAACGTCAAGAGCACCATCCGGGTCGTGTAGAACGCCGTGATCACGGCGCCGACCAGCAGCACCACCGCGAGCCAGGAGTCGTGCGCGTTCTTCGCTGCCAGGATGATCTCGTCCTTCGAGAAGAACCCGGCGAACGGTGGAACGCCGCCGAGCGCCAGCGATCCGATCAGGAAGGTCACGAAGGTGACGGGCATCGCCTTCCGGAGCCCGCCCATGTCGCTCATATCGTTCGAGTGGACGGCATGGATCACGGACCCCGCGCCCAGGAAGAGCAGCGCTTTGAAGAACGCGTGCGTGAACAGGTGGAACATCGCGGCGGGGTAGCCCTCCGGACCCAGACCGAGCGCGGCCACCATGTAGGCCAGCTGCGAGACCGTCGAGTACGCGAGGACGCGTTTGATGTCGTCCTGGACGAGCGCCAGGAACGCCGCCAGGAGCAGGGTGATCGCGCCGATCACCGCCACGACGTGAAGAGCGATCGGGTCCGCACTGACGAAGACCTGGAACGTGCGGGCGACGAGATAGATCCCCGCCGCGACCATCGTCGCGGCGTGGATCAGGGCCGACACAGGTGTCGGCCCTGCCATCGCATCGGGCAGCCAGACGTGGAGCGGGAACTGGGCGCTCTTGCCGATCGTGCCGCCGAACAGCAGGAGAGCCGCGGCGGTGACGAGCGTCGTCGAGACCTGGTGGTTCGCGACGAGACCGGAGATCACCTGGATGTTCGAAGTCGTCATCCCCGTCGCGAAGATGAGCGCGAAGATCCCGAACATGAACGGCACGTCGCCGACGCGGGTCGTGATGAACGCCTTGATCGCGGAACCCGAGTTGACCGGGTCCTCGTACCAGTGCCCGATCAACAGGTATGAGCAGACCCCCATGACCTCCCACCCGACGAGGAGCTGGAACAGGTTGCCCGCCAGCACGACGTCGAGCATGGCGCCCGTGAAGAGCGAGAGCACGACGAAGAACCATGTGTACCGGACGTCGCCGTGCATGTACCCCAGCGAATAGACGTGCACCATCAACGACACCAAGGTGACGACGATGAGCATCACCGCGGTCAGCCCGTCGACGTAGAAGCCGAGCTGCAACTGGAGTGGTCCGATGTGGAACCACTCGATCTGCCGCTCGTACGGTCCCCCGCCCTGGATGAAGTGCCACAGGACACCGAGCGCCATGACGAAGCCGGCGGCGATCGCCGCGATCCCGTAGATCGGACCTCCCCCCGGCGTCCGCTTGCCGAAGAACAGGATCGAGGCCGCCGACACGAACGGGAAGAGCGCGATCAGCCAGGTGTGCTGGACGAACCAGTTCGCGCCGGCTCCCGCCGCCGCGGTCCCCTCCGCTCCGAGCAGCCCTACCACTTCAACAGATCCACTTCGTCGACGTTGATCGTGGAGCGGTTGCGGAACAGGAGGATCACGATCGCGAGGCCGATCCCCACCTCGGCGGCGGCGACCGCGATCACGAACAGGGCGAAGACCTGTCCGGTCACGTCCTGGAGCTGGGCGGCGAACGCGACGAGGTTGACGTTGACCGCGTTCAGCAACAGCTCGATCGCCATCAGCACCATCACGGCGTTGCGGCGCGCGAGGACCCCGTAGATCCCCGTCGAGAACAGGAACGCCGAGAACAGCAGCACGAGCGGGAGCCGGATCACGTCAGGTCCCCTCGTCCCGTCGCGCGAGCACGATCGCCCCGATCAGCGCGGCCAGCAGCAGGAAGGACACTGCCTCGAACGGGAGGATGTACGTGGTGAACAGCGCGCTCCCGAGCGCTGCGGACCCTCCGGGCACGGCCGCCGAGGCCTCCGTGCTGTCGATCGGCCAGGCGCGGAGGATCAGCGATCCGAGCCCCACCGCGACGACGATCCCCACGATCGCGCCGACCGCCCGGTTCTGGTAGTCGAGGGCGTCGCGCCCGATCGGCGCCTTCGTGAGCATCAGCCCGAACAGGAACAGGATCACGATGGCGCCGACGTAGATCAGGATCTGGACCCAGCCCACGAACTCGGCTCCGAGGAGCAGGAACGTCATCCCGACCGACGCGAGCGTCACGACCAGGTAGAGGGCGGCGTGCACGACGTTGCGGGCGGTGACGACCGCCACCGCCGCGATCGATCCGATCGTCGCGACCACGACGAACGCGTACTCGTGGGCGTTCACGAGCCCCCTTCGTCGGGTGCTTCGGCTCCCTCTTCGAGCGCCGGTGGGGGCAGCACCGAATAGGTCCACTCCTCGAGTCGGTCCATCTCGTGGGTCAGGTCGTGGATGTCGTATTCGGCGTACTCGAACTCCCGGCTCCAGAAGAGTGCGTCGAAGGGACAGGCCTCCACGCAGATGCCGCAGTACATGCACAGGGCGTAGTCGATCGCGAACCGGTCGAGGATCTTGGCCGAGCGCGCCCGGCCGCCGCCGGCCGGCGGATGGGTCTCCTTGTGGGCATCGATGTAGATGCACCAGTCCGGACACTCCCGCGAGCACTTGTAGCAGACGGTGCAGTTCTCCTGCTTGAGCGCGATCACGCCGCGCGAACGGGCCGGGAGGTCGGGCTTCACGTGCGGGTACTGGACCGTGACCGACCGGTGCAGCATCGTCCGCAGGGTCACGGAGAGCCCCTTGACCAGGCCCTGGCCGAAGCCGCGCGTAAGCTGCGTGTCCGCCATCTAGACCCCGACCTTGTAGACGGAGGTCACCAGGATCAACAGCAGCGCGAGCGGCGTCAGCCCGATCCACGCGAACCGCTGGAGCTGATCCTCGCGGAGCCTCGGGAACGTCGCCCGGAGCCAGATGATCACGAACGACAGCGCGAAGATCTTGCCGAACATCCAGAACACGCCCGGGATCACTTCGAGGCCGCCGAGCGGCTGGAACCCGCCCAGGTAGAGCACCGACGCGATCGCCGACATGACGACGATGCCTCCGTACTCCGCCAACAGGAAGAACGCGAACTTCAGGCCCGTGTACTCGGTGTACGCGCCGAAGATGATCTCCGAATCGGCGACGGGCATATCGAACGGCGGCCGCGTGAGCTCGGCGACGGCCGCCATCATGAAGATCACGAACCCGACGAGCTGCCAGGGGTAGACGATGTACCAGTAGTGCGACTGGGCCTCGGTGATCGCCAGCAGGGACATCGAGCCGGCCTGCATCACGACCGCGGCCGCGACGAGCACGAGCGGGAGCTCGTAGGCGATCAGCTGCGCCGCCGCTCGAAGCGCGCCGATCAGCGAGAACTTGTTCGCCGACGCCCATCCGGCCATCAGCACGCCGATCACCCCGATGCTGGACAGCGCGAGCACGAAGAACACGCCCACGTCGAGGTCGAGCGCGTAGAGACGAGGCCCGAACGGGATCGCGACAAGGGTCACGATGTACGGGATCAGCACCACCGCGGGCGCGAGCGAGAAGACGCCGGCATCGGCCGCCCTCGGGACGACGTCCTCCTTCTGGATGAACTTGACCCCGTCGGCCACCAGCTGCGCCCAACCGTGGAAGGCGCCGGCCTCCATCGGCCCGAGCCGCGCCTGCATGTGCGCGAGGACCTTGTGCTCCATGTACCCCACCGCGAGCGGCACGATGAGGAACACCCCGAGCACGACGACCGCCTTCAGGATCAGCGCGACCCAGTAGCCGCCGATCACCGAGTCGAAGACGGAGGAGTCTGCGATCACTCGTCCTCCTCCTCTTCTTCGTCGCCCTCGGCGGCGCCCGGCCAGGGCTTCACCTCGCGCGACATCAGCGGGAAGTCCTTCCGGAGGGGATGTCCGTCGAAGGGTTCGGCCAGGAGGAGCTTGACGGGACGCGGGTGCCCCTCGAAGCGGATCCCGAACATCTCCATCGTCTCGCGCTCGTGCCAATCGCACGTCGGGAACAGGTCGGTGATCGTCGGACAGACCGGATCCTCGTGCGGGAGGGCGACCTTGACGCGCACCTCGTGGTGGAGCTCCGTCGACGTCAGCTGCGTCACGACCTCGAACCCACGCTCGGTTCCCAGGTCGACGCCGCCCGTGAAGTCACAGAAGTCGCAGCCGAACTCGGGTTCGTCACGCAGGAACCGGACCAGGTCGTGGTATCGGTCGACCGAGACGGTGGCGATCGCTTGTCCGAAGCTCTCGACGACCTCGACGTCGTCGCCGAACCGCGCCCGAACGCGCGATCCGACCTCCTCAGCCGACAGCGGTCGTCCCATTGCGGAACTTCTCCTGGATGTCCTCGTCCCTGATCTTCTCTTGCAGGGTGATGATCCCGTTCAGCAACGCTTCGGGCCGGGGCGGGCAGCCGGGCACGAACACGTCGACCGGGATGATCTGGTCGACGCCCTTGGTGACCGAGTAGCTGTCCCAGTACGGGCCGCCGCAGTTGGAGCACGACCCGAACGAGATCACGTACTTGGGGTCGGGCATCTGGTCGTAGAGGCGCTTGATCACCGGAGCCATCTTGTCGGTGAGCGTCCCGGCGACGACCAGCAGGTCGGCCTGGCGCGGACCGTGCGCGAAGGGGATCACCCCGAGCCGGATGAAGTCGTTCTTGGCGGTGGATGCGGCGATGAACTCGATCGAGCAGCACGCCAGCCCGAAGTTGAAGACCCACAGGGAGTACCGGCGGCCCCAGTTCAATAGGAAGCGGACCGGCTTGATCCGGGGGATCGGGGTCTTCTCGGTGATCACGCCCACGTGAGCACCCCCTTGCGCCACGCGTAGAGGAGCCCGACGGCGAGGATCCCGATGAAGATCGCCATCGAGACCACCGCCTGGTAGCCCAGACCCTGGAAGACGCGGGCCCACGGGAACAGGAAGACCGACTCGACGTCGAAGATCACGAACAGGAACCCGTACACGTAATACCGGATCTGGCTCTGGGACCAGTTCTCGCCGACGGGGTCGATCCCGCACTCATAGGTGGTGCGCTTGCCGACGCTGGGACGCCGTGGAGCGATCAGTCGCGCGGCACCGAACGCAACAACCACGAGCAGCGCTCCCGCGAGCACCACCGCCAACACGACGCCGTAGGAACCGTAATAGGTCACGTTGTCAACGAGCCCCCTCGAAGGCTGCCGTATCCTAGCAGCGGCCTTCCGGCCGGCTTCCCTCGCACGCTGCTACGCATCGTCCTCCCCCGGGTCGGCGCCGCATCTCGCCGCGAGGAACCGCGTGAGCTGGGCCAAGGCATGGCGCGCGGCGCCGTCGGGGAGCTGCTTCGCCAGGCCGACGGCCCGGCGAACCTCCTCCCCGACGGCGCTGCGCGCATGCTCGATGGATCCGTCGTTCCGCACGATCTCGAGCGCCCGGTCGAGCCGCTCGCCGTCCGGTGGGCCGAAGGCGAGGATGCGCTCGAGCTCCTCGCGGTCGGACCCCTCGTGCAGGGCGTGGAGGACCGGGAGCGTGTACACGCCTTCCTTGAGGTCGGTCCCCGGCTCCTTCCCCAGCTCGAGCTGGGTCGAGACCACGTCCATGATGTCGTCCGAGAGCTGGAACGCCAGGCCCAGCGATTCGCCGAACGCATCCAACGTCTCGACGTGGTCCGGCGCGGCATCCGACAGCATCCCGCCGAGCCGGCACGACAGCGCGATCAGCACCCCGGTCTTGCGGCGGATCACCTCGAGGTAGCCCGCCTCGTCCTGTCCGGTCTCACCCGAGGCGTCAACCTCTCGGATCTGGCCGTCGCAGAGCACCGCGATCGTCCGCGCGAGCAGGCGACAGGTGTCGGGGCCAAGGTCGGCGGAGAGCTCCGAGGCCCGGGCGAACAGGTAGTCCCCCGTCAGGATCGCGACGGTGTTGTCCCAGCGGGCGTTCGCGGACGGGACGCCTCGGCGGTCGGCCGACTCGTCGATCACGTCGTCGTGGTACAGCGTCGCCAGGTGGGTGAGCTCGATCGCGACCGAGCCGGGGATCAGCCGCGGATCGCCGGGGTCGCCGAAGTACCCGGCGAGCAGGACGAGCATCGGGCGGAACCGCTTGCCGCCCGCCTGGAGCAGGTGCCGGGCGGTCGCCGACAGCAGATCCGAGTCGGCGACCACCGCCTTCTCGAGCGCCTCCTCGACCCGGTCGAGGCGCCCGCGGATCTCCACCTCCAGGGCGGCATCGGGTGCTTCCAGCCCGGGGATCACGCGACGCATCCGTTCACCACCTCACGACCGATGCCGTCTCCAGGATGCCGGTGAGGATCCCGGGGAAGACGCCCAGGACCAGGACCGCGACGCCCAGCACGCCCGCGGCGAGCCGCGGCATCATCCCCGTGTCCGTGTCGACGATCCCGACCGGTTCCCGCATGTACATGTACACGATGACGCGCAGGTAGAAGAACGCGGCCGCCACGCTCGCCACCACCCCTACCACCGCGAGCGGCCAGTTGCCGGCTCCGATCGCCGCGGTGAAGACGGTCACCTTGGCGATGAACCCGGCGGTCGGCGGGATCCCGGCGAGCGAGAGCAGGAACAGGGCCATCAGCGCCGCGAGACCCGGGCTCCTGCGCGCCAGACCGGCGTACGCGTCCAGCGAGGTCTGTTCCTCGCCGCGGGCCGACACCAGCATCACGACCCCGAACGAGCCCAGGGTCATGAGCGAGTAGACGATCAGGTAGAACATCGCGGCGCGGATCCCCGTGACGTCGGCGGCGGTGAGGCCCGTGAGGATGAACCCCGCCTGCGCGACGCTCGAGTACGCGAGCATGCGCTTCACGTCGCGCTGCGCGATCGCGAACACCGATCCGACGACGATCGACGCGATCGCGAGCGCGTAGATCACCGGCGTCCAGATCCACGTGAGCGGCTGGAACGCGACGTCGAGCACGCGGATCAGCGCGAAGAACGCCGCGACCTTCGTCGCCGCGCTCATGAACGCGACGACCGGTGTCGGCGCGCCCTGGTAGACGTCCGGGGTCCACATGTGGAACGGCACTGCCGAGACCTTGAAGCCGAACCCGATCACGAGGAACGCCACGGCGAGGAACGCGAGCGCCTGCGAGCCGGTCTGCCCCGAGAGCGCCTGGACGATGCCGGGAGCCGCGACGCCCACGATCTTCGTGGACGTCGCGGCCCCGTATGCCATCGCCACGCCGTACAGGAAGAACGCCGAGGAGAACGCTCCCAGCAGGAAGTACTTCATCGCCGCCTCACTCGCCCGGCGGTGGCCCGTGATGCCGGTGAGGACGTAGAGCGACAGGGACAACAGCTCCAGGGCGAGGAACACCACGATCAGGTCGTTCGCCGCGGTGATGAGGGTCATCCCGGCCGTCGCGAACAGCACGAGCGGGTAGAACTCCCCGCGGAACGACGCGGGTTCGCGACCGACGTAGTGGGTGTAGAACAGGCAGCCCAGGGCGGCCGCGGCGACCAGCACGACCCGGGATACGACCGAGAACCCGTCGACCGCCACGGTGTCGCCGAGCACGTAGGGCGACCCGCTCCAGCTCCACAGCGTGAGCGCTGCGATGCCGGCGGCGACGAGTCCCACGAGCGCGATCGCCAGGTGCGCGTACCGCGACGGGCGACGCGCGAAGGCCTCGTGCAGCATCCCGACGATCGCGAACCCGCACAGGAGCATCTCCGGGAGGATCGGACGGAACTCGAGCGGCGGGGTGGGGATCACGGCTGGGCCTCCGCCGCGACGCCCCCGGCCGGCGTTCCGACGTCGGCGCACGACCCGGTCGGCGTGGGCTGCACGTTCGCGACGGCGGCGCACGTCGCGGGATCGATCGACCTGGTCAGGAGGTTCGGGTAGACCCCGAACAGGAGCAGCAACGCGAGCACCGGCCCGAGCACCGCGACCTCGCGTCCGGAGAGGTCCGGCAGATGACGATGCTCGTCGTGCACCGGTCCGTACGCGACCCGCTGGTACGACCACAGCAGGTAGATCGCGGCCAGCACCACGGCGACCGCGGACAGCGATCCGAACAGGTGACTGACCGCGAACGTCCCGACGATCACCAGGAACTCCCCGATGAACGAGCTCAGGCCGGGGAGCCCCGCGCTCGCGAAGACCGCGAACAGGAACGCACCGAAGAGCCAGGGCATCACGTCGGCGAGCCCTCCCATCTCGGCGAGCTCGCGCGTGTGCGTCCGTTCGTAGACCATCCCGACGAGGAGGAAGAGCGCCCCCGTCGCGAGCCCGTGGTTCACCATCTGGAGCACGCCGCCGGTCGCGGCCTGCTGCGTGAACGCGAAGATCCCGAGGACGACGAAGCCCAGGTGCGACACGCTCGAGTACGCGACCAGGCGCTTCACGTCCGTTTGCATCAGCGCGCAGACGGCGCCGTAGATGATGCCGATCACCGCCAGGACGGAGACGAACGTCGCGAAGTAGCGCGACGCCTCCGGGAACAGGGCCAGGTTGAACCGCAGCAGCCCGTACGTGCCGACCTTCAACAGCACGCCTGCGAGCAGGACCGACCCGGCCGTGGGCGCCTCCGTGTGCGCGTCCGGGAGCCAGGTGTGGAGCGGGAACAGCGGCACCTTCACCGCGAACCCGACGAAGAACGCCAGGAACAGCCAGCGGGCGGTCTGCACCGGGAGCGTCGCTGCCACCGCGCTCAGCTGGCGGACGTCGAACGTGGCCGGGCCGGCCTGGCCGGACCTCGAGTAGAGGAACAGGACGGCCACCAGCAGGAAAGCCGAGCCCCCCATCGTGAACAGGAAGAACTTGAGCGCCGCGTAGACGCGGTTGGCGCTCCCCCACCCGCCGATGATCAGGTACATGGGGACGAGGATCGCCTCGAAGAACAGGAAGAACAGGAGCAGGTCGAGCGACAGGAACGTCCCGAGCACCGCGGTCTCCAGCACGAGCATCGCGATCATGTAGCGCGCGACGCTCGTCTCCACCTTCCACGACGCGAGGATCGACACGGGGAAGAGGAACGTCGTGAGCAGGACGAGCCAGAGGCTGATCCCGTCGACCCCGACGACGTACTTCAACCCGACCGAGCGCACCCACCAGGCCTCCTCGACCATCTGGTACCCCTGCGCACCCGTCGAGAAGTCGCGCAGGATCAGCAACGACGCGGCGAAGGTCACGAGCGCCGCGAGGAGGGCGACGATCCTGGCGTCGCGATCCGAGGTCGCGCGCCCGAGCAGGACGAGCGCGCCGGCGCCGGCGAGGGGCAGCAGGAGCGTGATCGTGAGGACGTGCCCCGTCACAAGCGAACCCCCACGTAGACCAGGATGGCGACCGCCCCGAGGAAGACCACGAGGGCGTACGAGCGGACGAAGCCCGTCTGGAGCAGGCGGCCGCGGTCGGCGAGGCGCCGGACGCCGCCGGCGATCGCGCCGAAGAACCCGTCGACGATCCGCGCGTCGACGACGTACGCCGTGATCCAGGCCCCCGCCTTCGCCGGCTGGATGACGACGGTGTCGTAGGCGTGGTCCACGTACCAGCCGTTCAGCGCCGCGCGCGGGAGCGGTTCGAGGCGGTCACGGAACGCGCGCCAGTCGACCCGGCCGGAGCCGTAGATCCACCAGGTGGACGCGACCGCGATCAACGACAGCACGACCGCGATCCCGGCAAGCGCCACGACATCGAGACCCGACCCGGTCGGCACCGGCGCCGTGATCGCCTTCAGGAACGCGGCCAGGCGGCCTTCCGGCGTGACGTTCAGCCAGCCCGCCGTGACGACACCGAACCCGAGGATCGCCAGGGGCACCCACATCACCGGCGGCGACTCGTGGGCGTGACGAGCCTCATCGCTCCGCGGCCCGCCGAAGAACGTGAGGAACAGCATCCTGCCCAGGTAGAAGGCGGAGAGGAACGCGGCCAGGCTGCCGAGGAGGTAGACCGCACCCCGGCCGGTGTGCTGCGCCACCTCGAGGACCGCGTCCTTCGCGAAGAACCCCGCGAGCGGCGGCACCCCCGCCTGCGCCAGGGCCGCGATCAGGAACGTGACGAACGTGACCGGCATCGCGAGGCGGAGCCCGCCCATCCGGCGAAGGTCCTGCTCGTCGTGCATCCCGTGGATCACCGAGCCCGCTCCGAGGAACAGCAGGGCCTTGTAGAACGCGTGCGCCACCAGGAAGAACATCGCGACGGCGTAGGCGCGCATCCCCGCGGCCATGAACATGAAGCCCAGCTGGCTGATCGTGGAATACGCCAGCACGCGCTTGATGTCTTGTTGCGCGATCGCGCAGGTGGCGGCGAAGATCGCCGTGACGACCCCGACCACCAGCACGACGGTGAGCGCGACCCCCGAGAGCTCGAACAGCACGTGGGAGCGGACCACCAGGTACACGCCCGCGGTGACCATCGTCGCCGCGTGGATCAGCGCCGACACCGGCGTCGGCCCTGCCATCGCGTCGGGGAGCCAGACGTGCAGCGGCACCTGGGCCGACTTCCCGACCGCGCCCGCGAACAGCAGCAAGGCGATCACGGTCGCGGCGTCCTTCGTCAGCACCGAGCCCGCCGCCCCGAACACGGCTTCGAAGTCGAGCGTCCCGAAGCGGAATACGATCAGCGCGAGCCCGATCAGCATCAGCGTGTCGCCGATCCGGGTCGTGATGAACGCCTTCTTCGCGGCCTCGGCGTTGGCCGGCACGTCGGACCAGAAGCCGATCAGGAGGTACGAGCAGAGCCCGACGCCTTCCCATCCCAGGTACAGGACCAGGTAGTTGGCGCCCAGGACGAGCATCAGCATGAAGAAGATGAACAGGTTCATGTACGCGAAGAACCGCCCGTACCGGGGATCGCCGGCCATGTACCCGATCGCGTAGACGTGGATCAGCGCGCCGATCCCCGTGATGACCAGGAGCATCGTCATGCTGAGGTCGTCCAGGCGGAGATCCATCCCGACCCGGAACCGTCCGACGGAGATCCAATCGAATAGGTGCTGGAGGAACAGCCGATCCTCCGCCGGCTTCGCGAGCAGCTGCGCCATCAGCGCCAGCGAGACCGCGAACGCGACGATCACCGTCGCGGAGGCGAGCCAGCCGGCGTATCGCCCGAGCCGCTTCCCCCAGAACAGGTTGACCCCCGCTCCGACCAACGGGAGCGCGGGGAGGAGCCAGAGCAGCCCGTTCTGCTCGCTCACCATCGGAGCTCCCGCACGTCGTCCACGTCGACGCTCCGCCGCCGCCTATAGATCGCCACGATGATCGCGAGCCCGACCACGACCTCGGCCGCGGCGACCACCATCGAGAAGAAGGCGAGCACCTGACCCGTCAGGTCGTCGTGCAGCCGCGAGAACGCGACCAGCGACAGGTTGACGGCGTTCAGCTGCAGCTCGACCGACATGAAGATCAGCAGCGCGTTCTTCCGCGTCAGCACACCGATCGTGCCGAGCATGAACAGGACGCCGGACACCATGAGGTAGTAGGCGACGGGCGTCCTCACGAGACCGCTCCCGCCTCGTACGCGGGCGATCTGTCGCCCTCGGCGGCCGCATCGATCTCGGCCTGGGTCACGGCTCGCGCCTTCCGGTGGGCCAAGACCATGGCGGCGATCGCCGCGACCAGCAGCAGGATCGACGTGACCTCGAACGGGAAGAAGTACCCGGTGAACAGGACCTTCGCGACGGCCTGGGTGTTGCCCCCTTCGTTGGCGGTGAAGACCTCCGGCGCCTTCGTCGCGAACCCCACGCCCGCCCGGATCGCCAGGAACAGCTCGACCACGAACGCCGCGCCCAGGATGAACGCGAGGGGTCGCTGGACGACCAGCCGTTCGCGGATCGGCACGTTGCTGTCGACGCCGAGCAGCATGATCACGAACAGGAACAGCACCATGATCGCGCCCGCGTACACCACGATCTGCACGGCGAAGAGGAACGGCGCGTCGAGGAGCAGGTAGAAGACCGCGAGGCAGAAGAAGTTCACGACCAGGAACAGCGCGGCGTGGACGGCGTTCCGCACCAGGAGCATCCCGATCGCGCTCGCGATCGAGATCGGCGCGAACACCCAGAACACGACGTTGTCGAGCGGCATCAGCGGCCCTCCCGCGCCACGCGGTCGGTCCCGAGGGGCGTCGGAGCCTCGAGGAGCTGCTCCTTCGTCCAGATCGCGTCCTCGCGGGACGTGAACGCCATCTCGTAGCTGCTCGTGAGCGTGAGCGCGCGCGTCGGGCACGCCTCGACGCAGAGGCCGCACATGATGCACCGCAGGTAGTTGATCTGGTAGTCCTTCGCGAAGCGCTCGCCCGGGCTGACCGGATCGTCGGGGTCGTTGTCCTCGCCCTCGACCCAGATCGCGTCCGCCGGGCAGGCGAACGCGCAGAGCTCGCACCCGATGCACTTCTCGAGCCCGTTGTCGTGGCGGTTGAGACGGTGCCGCCCCGTGTGGGCGCGCGGCGGCGGCTCCGCGATCTCCTCGGGATAGCGCTCGGTGTTGTCGCGGCGGAAGGTCTGCTTGAAGACCGTCCCCAAGCCCTTCGCGACGGCCCACCAGGGCGCGGTTGGACGGTCCGGCGCTTCGCTCATGCGATCGCGTCCTCCCGGGGCTCGGCGCGGGGAGCGTCGAGCGCCTGCTTCACCAAGCTCATCACGAGCCAGGTCCCCACGATCAGGCCCACCGCCATGAACGCGCCTCGCCGCTGGCCGTAGCGGTCCGGGAGCACGACGATCGTGCCCGTCGCGAGCACCCAGAACAGGCCGAAGGGGATCAGGTACTTCCAGCCGAAATTCATCAGCCGGTCGTACCGGAGCCGCGGCAAGGTCCCGCGGACCAGGATGAAGACGTAGATCACGGCGGTGACCTTGAGGACGAACCACAGGACGGGGCCGAACCACGCCCAGGCGCCGTGGAACGGCCACCACCCGCGCCACCCGCCCAGGAACAACGTGACGGCGATCGCCGAGACGGTGACCGTGTTGACGTATTCGCCCAGGTAGAAGAGGGCGAACTTGATCCCCGAGTACTCCGTGTGGAACCCGGCCACCAGCTCGCTCTCGGCCTCGGCCAGATCGAAGGGCGGCCGGTTGACCTCGGCGAGCGCGCAGATCAGGAACAGGACGAACGCGGGGAACTGCGGGATCACGTTCCAGACGTTGCCTTGCTGCGCGACGATCTCCGACATCGCCAGGTGGCCGCTGAACATGATCACGGCGATCAGCGCCAGCCCCATCGCGACCTCGTAGCTGATCATCTGCGCCGTCGAGCGGATCGAACCGAGCAGCGGGTAGTTCGATCCGCTCGACCACCCCGCGAGCACCACCGCGTAGACCCCGAGCGAGAACATCGCCAGGACCCAGAGCACGCCGATGTTCAGGTCGGCGAGCTGCAGCGGAACCGTCCGGCCGAAGATCGTCACGGGAGCGCCGAACGGGACGACGGCGAAGGCCAGGAACGCCGGGATCATCGCGATGATCGGTGCCAGCAGGTAGACCGGCCGGTCGGCGTTCGTCGGCGTGATCGCCTCCTTGAAGAAGAGCTTGATGCCGTCGGCGATCGTGATCAGGACGCCCCGCGGACCGGCCCGCATCGGGCCGATCCGCGTCTGGAAGTCCGCGATCACCTTGCGCTCCATCCAGATGTAGAGCAGGACCGACAGGAGCAGCGCCGCGAACACGACGACGACCCGGCCGATCAGGAGCACCCAATCGATCCCGGTCACGCCGTCGCCTCCTCCGTGAGCGCCGCGTCGGGGGCGGCGGGCGCCGTGACGGTCTCGACCGTCACGGCGGCCGTCGACCGGCCGCTGAGGAGCGTGTTCGCGGCAAGGCCGGGCTGGTTGAAAGGGACGAACATCGCGCCGGCGGCGACGTGCTCGGTGACGCGGAGCGGCACGAGCACGTCGCTGCGC
>JBKOZW010000053.1:0-14078 GCA_046726095.1 Actinomycetota bacterium | reverse complement strand
TCGTCTGGATCAACGACACCCAGCCGGCGCCGACCGAGATGCCCTGGGGTGGCTACAAGCAGTCGGGCGTCGGCCGCGAGCTGGGCAAGCACGGCCTGGAGGACTACCTCGAGGAGAAGTCGGTCTACCTCAACCTGTCCTGACGCCCGGCGCCCCGCGAGGCGCCAGCAGGCCCGCGACGATGATCCCGGCCGTCGAGCTGACGATCACGACCATCGCCGCCCGCAGGTCGAACGCCTGCGCGATCCAGCCGAAGATCGGCGGGCTCCACACGAACCCGGAATAGCCGATCGTGGTGACGGCCGCGACGCCGTTCGCCTGGTCGCCCGGCGCGGCCTCGTCGACCAGGCCGAACGCCGCCGGAGCGGACGCCGAGATCGCGAACCCCATCACGAGGAAGGCGACCGCGACCACGGCGGGGCTGTCGGTCGCCGCCGCGACGGCTCCTCCCGCAGCGGCTCCGATCCCCGAGATCACGATCGTGGCCCTTCGCCCCAGCCCGAACAGCACGCGACCGGCGAACAAGCGCCCCAAGCAGAGCGACGCCGAGAACGCGGCGAACGCGAGCGCGGCCTTGAGGGCCGTGGCCCCGAGCTGGTCCTGCAGGTAGAGACCGGACCACGTGTCCATCGATCCCTCGACCAGGAAGGCGAACAGGATCACGAGCCCCGGGATCCATAGCGCCGGGTGGCGCCGGAACGCCGAGAGCGAGAAGGTCGTGGCTTCCGCCGGAGCGGCTGTGGTCCGCGATCCTGTCAGGCCGTTCCAGACCGCGGTGAGGAACAGCGTCATCGCGGCGATGGCGATGCCCACGCGGTAATCGACCCCGGCGGCGACGATCGCTCCCCCGATGCAGGCGCCGGTGACGCCCCCTGCCGCGTAGCTCGCGTGCAGCCACTGCAGGACCGGGCGGCCGGTTCCCACTTCGATCCGTTGCGCGTCGACGTTCAGGAAGACGTCGATCAGACCGTTCCCCGCCCCCACCACCATGAACGCGATCCACAACGCCGACGTCGGGAACAGCGCCATCGCGAGGGCGCCGACCCCGAGCGCCGCGAGCGGCCCGCAGACCAGGGCACCGAGTGGCAGGCGCGCGAGCCGCGGGGCCCCGAACGCCATCGCCACGACCGCGACGATCGACAGCAGCGCGAGCAACATCCCCTCGCGGCCGTACGAGAGCCCGTGGTCGCGGTTCAGCTCCGCGACCAGGATCACCCAGACGCCCCAGTACTGACCGAACGACCAGTAGCCGGCCAGGAGCGCGGGGATCCGCCGGGTTTGCGTTGCGACGTCTGGGCTCATCGGCCGCGGCGGGTCCGCCTGCATGTCCGCGCATGATGGCACGTCACCTAACGAGCGGTTGACCCGCGTCACGAACCGAGATATAGACTCGCCCACCATGGCGGGAGGAGAGGTCCAGCTCGTTGATCTGGTCAAACGGTTCGGTGACTTCACCGCGGTCGCGGGGATCAACCTCGAGATGCCGTCGGGCGAGTTCTTCTCCCTGCTCGGCCCCTCCGGCTGCGGCAAGACGACGACGCTACGGATGATCGCGGGCTTCGAACGCCCGACGGAGGGCCAGATCCTCCTGGACGGCACCGACATGGCGCAGACGCCCCCACACAAGCGGGACGTCAACACCGTGTTCCAGAACTACGCGCTGTTCCCCCATCTCAGGGTCGAGGAGAACGTGGCCTTCGGGTTGAAGTACCAAAAGGCCTCGAAGGAGGAGATCCGGGAGCGGGTCGGGAAGGCGCTCGAGCTCGTTCAGATGTCGCAGTTCGTGACCCGGCGGCCGAACCAGCTCTCGGGTGGACAGCAACAGCGGGTGGCGCTCGCACGGGCGCTGATCCTGAACCCGAAGGTGCTCCTCTTGGATGAGCCCCTCGGAGCGCTCGACGCCAAGCTCCGAAAGCGCCTCCAGATCGAGCTGAAGGCGTTGCAGGAGGAGGTCGGCATCACGTTCATCTACGTGACGCACGACCAGGAGGAAGCGCTCACGATGTCTGACCGGATCGCCGTGATGTCGCAGGGACGTGTCGAGCAGGTCGGCGCGCCGAAGGACATCTATGAGAATCCGGCGACAGCCTACGTCGCCGACTTCCTGGGTGTATCGAACCTGATGGACGCCGACGCGGCCGGTCCCGTCGCCGACGGGTGCTCGGTCAAGCTTGCGGATTTCCAGCTGACGGCGGGGCAGGGAGAGCCCGACCTGGTCGGGCCGTGCAAGATCACGATCCGGCCCGAGCGGATCGACATCGAGCCGCAGGGGACGACCGGCGGGAACCGGATCCCCGGGATGATCGAGCGCGTCGTCTACGTGGGAGCGACGTTACAGGTCATCCTGCACCTGGCCTCTGGTCAGACGATCCAGGCGTGGGTTCCCAACGATGGCGACGCGAAGTTGCGTGGATCGGGTGACGCGATCGTCGCCCACTTCCCCGTGGATGCCCTGCGCGTGCTCGCGGTCGGAGGCACCGCGGTGCTCGAGAGCGCGGAGCTCGAGGTCGCGAGCGACTCCTGACCCCTAGAGCTGCGCGAAGTCGGCTGCTCCGACGCCCGTCTGCCCACGATTGAACCGCTTGTAGAAGATCAGGCCACCCGCGATCACCAGGAGGGTCGTGATCAACATCGTCGTCGCCGCAGCGTTGATCTCCGGCGTGGGGGAGGCGCGGGCGGCCGAGTAGATCTTCTGGGCGAGTGTCTCTGTGTTCGCGGCACTCGACAGCGCGTTGACCGTCACGAAGTCGTCGACGCTGTCGGCGAAGACCAGGGCGACGCTCGCCATGATCGCGGGCGCGAGCAGCGGCAGCAGGACGCGCCGGATCGATTGACCGGGCGTGGCGCCCAGATCCATCGCGGCCTCCTCGTACTCGGGTCCGATCGACAGGAGGCGGGCTCGGACGATGATCACGGGGTAGCTGATCTGGTAGCTGATCAGCCCCAGGAGCTGCGCCTGGGTCCCCAGGTGAACGACGTCCTTGAGCAGGCTGCTGAACAGGATGTACAGCGAGACGCCCAGGATGATCTCCGGCACCACGAACGAGAGGAGCATCACGAAGTTGGCGGTCCGTGCCGGGCGGCCGTGCCACCGATCGATGCCGATCGCGAACAAGGTCCCCAGCGGCACCGCGACGAGCACCGTCAGGATCGACAGCTTGTAGGTCTGGGTCATCGCCGCGCGCATCGCGGCGTCGTGGAAGAGCGAGTTCGTCGGGTCACCCGTCCACCACCGGAGCGAGAAGCCCTGCCACGTCACGCGAGAGCGGCCGTCGTTGAACGAGAAGAAGACGGCGATCACGACCGGCAGCATCGACCACAGCAGGTAGCCGATCGTCGTTGCCTGCAGGAAGCGCGGACGGCGCCACGGGTTCTTGAAGTAGCCCCGCGCCCGGACCGGCTCCGTGGTCGAGATCGTCGCGCTCATGCCTGCTCCGATTGCCGACGGGTCTCGCGCAGGTAGTAGAGCATCGGTATCAGGACGATCACCGCCAGGATCAACACGAGGCTCGCCGCGCGTGTCGCGCCGCCCGTCGCCTCCCGCTGCTGCTGGATGAGGTTGCCGAACATCGAGGTCTTCGTCGAACCCAACAGGTCGTTCGTGTAGTAGTCGCCGAACATCGGGAGCGTGACGATCACGATCCCGGCCAGGATCGCGGGTCGGGACAGCGGGAGCGTCACCCGCCAGAACGTCTGCGGCCCGCTCGCGCCCAGATCGCGCCCGGCCTCGAGGAGACTCTCCTGGATGCGGTCGAGCGAAGCGTAGATCGGCAGGATCATGAACGGGATGTAGCCGTAGACGAGCCCCAGGACCACCGTGACGGGGTTCCCCTCCAGCCACCGCACGTCCCCGAGCCCGACGGGCCGGAGGAGCCAGTTGATCGGGCCGCCGTTGTCGAGGAGCCCCTGCCACGCGTAGATCCGCATCAGGTAGCTGATCCAGAACGGCGACACGAGGAGGATCAGGATCAGGCCCTTGTAGCGACCGGCATAGCGCGCCGTGTAGTAGGCGACGGCGTACCCCACGACGAGGCAGATCACGCTCGCGAAGAGGACGTACTCGAACGTCCGGGTCAAGGGCCCCTGGTAGATGTGCGAGCCCTCGTAGAACTTGCTGAGCGTCTGATTGAAGGTGTCGATCGACCACCACCACGGCGCGTAGTAGGGCACCGCCTGGCCGAAGTTGCTGAAGTCAACGGTGCCGAACGCGACCGCGAACACCACGTAGAACGGCAGGACGAACAGGACGGCGAGCCAGATCGCGCCCGGCGCGACGAACGATGGCCAGTACCACCGGGGGTACCAGACGCCGCCGCCTCAGCGGTTCCCGTGGCTATCTCAGGCACCCGCCTTGATCTCGTCCCACGCGGCGAGCCACATCTGGTCGCATGCCGTCGGGAGCTCGACGGGGGTGAGGGCAACCTTGAACATGTCCTCCGTCACGACGGCCTGCGTCAGCGCCTTCGGCACGACCCCCGAGTCGATGAGTTTCGAGGGGTCGATCGAGTTGAACGGCGGCTGATACCCGTTCCAATCCGTGAAGTTCTGCGTGCCGATCTTGTCGTCCAGGAAGAAGTTGATGAACTCGTGCGCGAGCCGAGGGTTCTTCGCCGACGCGGGGATCGCCAGCAGGTCGTTGCCGATCATGTCCTGGGACATATCCGGCCGCCAGTAGCCTAGAACATCGGTGCCCGTGCCCTTCGGCAGGTACCACTGCGCGCCGACGATGTCGCCGGACCACGCTTCGGCGACCGTGAAGTCCCCGGCCGGCAGCTTGGCGTAGACGCCGTTGATCGTGAGCCGGGCGTTGTTGTCGTTGATCGTCTGCTCGATCTCCTGCTTCGCCTGCTCGATCGCGTTGGGATCGCACGAGTTCACGTCGGTGTTGCCGTCGCGGAGGAGCGTGATCGCGATCGTGTCACCGTACGAGTCGTACAGGCTGATCGCACCGGCGTAGTCGTGGTTCCAGAGCGCGTCCCACCCCTGGGCCGCGATGTCCGCGTCGTCGACGCGGTCGCGGCGGTAGGCGACGCCCCACACGTAGATGGTGTATGGAACGGAGTAGTGCCACTTCAGGTCGTAGTAGGGACCGGGGTCGGAATAGCTCGGCCACACGCTGGTCATGTTCGGGATCAGCTCGTGCTGGAGGGGCTGGAGCAGATCCTGGGCGACGAGACGGCGGAGGTACCCGGGCGTCGGGACGAACACGTCCGGGGTGACCTGGCCGTTGAACACCTTCGCGATCCCCTCCTCCATGTTGTTGAAGGTGGTGACCTCGACCTTGACGCCGAACTTGTCCTCGAAGTCGTGGACGTTCTTCATGTAGATGTAGTCGGCCCAGTTGTAGAGGACGACCGGTCCCGACTCCGGCGGGGTGTCGGCCGCGATCGGCTCACTCGTCAGCGGCAGCTCGACGGGGTTCTGGAGCGTGGCGATCGGGATGTCCGAAGGGCCGCCGCTCCCCGGCGCAACCGTCCCCGGTTTGGAGCAAGCGTCCAGGACCGCGGCCATGGTCGGAAGCGCCAGGGTCGTCCCTCCGGCGCGGATCAGGAAGTCGCGTCGGGACAGGTCCTTCGGATGCCGCATCAGCTGCCTCCCCTGGTCGAGGCCGGCCGGGCCATCCCTGACCGGTCGTTCAACATCGATGGGCGGTGAGTACCATAGCCAGCCCGCGCTATGCAAGCCACGGCGCACCCGGCCCGTTGTACGTAGCCCGTTCGCACGACACCGCTTCCGCCCTGGGATACGTGCTGCGGCGCCCGGCGGATGGGGGGCGAGTCCGACCACTCGCCGCCGCTATCATCCGAGCCTCGTCGGGCTGAGCGGATCGGAGGGGGAGGATCGTGACGGACGTTGCAGCGGAAGCCGTCCTGCTGGAGGAGGACGTGGGCCCGGTTCGGCGCCTCACGATGAACCGCCCCGCGGCACTGAACGCGCTCAACGCCGAGCTCACGGACGCCCTCTCCGCGGCGATCCGAAGGGCCGGGAGCGACGACGGCGTCGCCGTCGTGGTCCTTCGGGGTGCCGGCCGGGCGTTCTGTGCGGGCTACGACCTCAACGAGGACGCCTCGGGCGGCGTCCTGGACGCGCGCCACTGGCACGAAGATCTGGCTCACGCGACCGACCGGATGCTCGAGATCCTGGATTGCCCGAAGCCGGTGATCGCCTCGGTGCATTCCTATTGCCTGGCAGGAGGAACCGACCTGATGCTCGCGTGCGATCTGGCGGTGGCGGCCGACGACGCGTACTTCGGATACGTCGACGTCCGGTTCGGCTCGGGCGTCGTGTCGATGTTCCTGCCCTGGGTGATCGGGGTCCGGGCGGCGAAGGAGCTCCTGTTCACCGGCGAGGACCGTGTGTCGGCCGACGAAGCGCACCGGATCGGTCTGGTGAACCGCGTCGTGCCGCGGGATCGCCTGGACGGCGCGACGATGACGCTGGCCGAGGAGATCGCGAAGAACGAACCGTTCGTCGTGCAGACGACCAAGCGCGCCGTGAACCGCGCCTGGGACGTCGCCGGGTTCCGGACGGCGATGGCCGCGAACACCGAGCTCGACGTGATGATCGAGACGGCGAACCTGCCGGCGCGCGACGAGTTCCGGCGGATCACGCAGGAGCAAGGCCTCAAGGCGGCGATCGCGTGGCGAGATGCGAGGTTCCGCGGTGACGCTCCATGAGTCCGGCGTGGCGCCTGACGCCGCTGCTCGCACCCCGGTCGATCGCGATCGTCGGCGCCTCTGAGTCGGAGGACTCCTGGGCGCCGGAGATCGAACGATCGCTCCGGCACCTCGGGTACGACGGCGAGCTCTACCCCGTGAACCCGAAGTACGGGACCGTCTGGGGTCGTCCGAGCCTGTCGTCGGTCGCGGAACTGCCTCGGGGCGTCGACCTGGTCGTCTTCGTCGTTCCCGCGCCCGTCGTGGTCGGGATGATCGACGCCTGTGCCGACCAGGGCGTGAAGGCCGCGATGGTCGTGTCCTCGGGCTTCGCGGAGGCGGGTGACGAGGGAAGCGCGCTGCAGGACCGCCTGCGGGAGGCGGCGGTGCGCCGACGGCTCCCCGTGCTGGGCCCCAACGTCGAGGGCTTCGTGAACTACGTCGACCACGTCGCCCCGTACGGGACGACGCCGCCGGCCGATCCGATCGCCGGTCCGATCAGCGTGATCTCGCAGTCGGGGACCGTGGCCTGGACGATGAACCAGCTCGCGTCCGACCGAGGCGTGGGGCTCCGGCTGATCCTGGGCGTCGGGAACGAGGCGGTGCTCGGGCTGGGGGACCTCTATGCGTGGGCGGCCGACGATCCTCACACGAAGGTGGTGGCCTCGTACATCGAGACGATGCGCGATGTCGACGGGATCGGCCGCGGGCTCGATGCGCTCCGAGCCGCACGCAAACCCGTGCTGATCTGCGCACCCGCGGGGAGGACGGAGGCCGCGCTCCGGTCGATCGTCGCACACACGGGCGCGCTCGCGGGCGATACCGCGCTCCGCGACGCCTGGCTCCGCGGTCGCGGCGCCGTCCTCGTCGACGATCCCGTCACGATGTTCGAGGCCGCGGTGCTGCTCGCGCGTCACCGCAGGCTCAGGACCGACGGGATCGCCGGCGCCTTCCAGTCGGGCGGGGCGTGCACGCTGTTCGCCGAGGCCGCCGGCGACGCCGGGCTGCAGCTCCCGGCGCTCTCGTCGACGACGAAGCGCGCGCTGGGGAAGGCGTTGCCCTCGTTCGCCTCCCAGAACAACCCGCTCGACGTGACCGGCCAGGCCGCGGTGGAGACCGACATGTTCGTCGACGCGTTGAGCGCGCTCGCCGGCGATGCGGCCGTGGGGCTCGTGGCGTTCGACGCGTTCCCGCCTCGCCTCGAGGGGGAGACACCATGGGCGGACCCGGTCCTGACGAGGGCGATCGAGCTCCAGCGCACGACGGGGGTCACCTTCGCGTCGGTGTCGATGAGCCCGCTCGCGTACGGCACCGACGCGAAGGCCTTCGTGCGGAGGTGGAAAGCCTTGCCGTTCCTCCAGGGGCATCGCGCGGCCGCGGGTGCGATCCGGGCGCTCGTCGACGCGCAGCGTGCCCGCGGCCGCGCGTCCCCAACGCCGCGACCGCACCCGAACCGCCCCCGGGCGGTGCGACTCCTCCGTGGCACGGGTGGTCCTTTGGACGAAGCAACCGGCGCGCGGCTGCTGTCGCTCTATGGGGTCCGGCGTCCGCGCGAGGCGCTCGCGGGGACGCCGGCCGAGGCGGTCGTCGCCGCGCGACGGATCCGCTCGCCCGTGGCCGTCAAGGCGGTCGCAGCCGAGATCCCGCACAAGGCGAAGCACGGCGGTGTGGCGTTGGACCTTCGTGGTGCGGAGGCGGTCGGGAAGGCCGCCGAGCGCGTGCTCGCGGCTGCTCGCGACGCCGGCGCGCGAGCGCCCAAGGTGCTCGTCCAGGAGATGATCGGCGGCCACGAGGTGCTGGTCGGCGCCGTGGTCGACGAGCGTTTCGGCGCCTGCGTCACGATCCGGCCGGGCGGGGCGCTCGCCGAGGCGGGCGACGCGGAGTTCGTCGCCGCGCCGCTCGGGCCGAAGGACGCCCGAACGTTCGTCGAGGACAACGCCGCCTCGTGCGGGCTCGATCCGGGCCGCGACGACCTCGCCGCGGTCGCGTCGGCGGTCGCGCGGATCGCGCGCGCGGCGCACGATCTGCGCGACCGCCTCGTCTCACTCGAGGCCAACCCGCTCGTCGTCCGCGACCGCGGGGCGGTCGCGGTCGACGCCCTCGCCGAGGCGCGAGCGCCCGCGTGATCGAAGGCCTCGTCGCGGCCCTCGGCTGGGGGATCGCGGACTTCCTGGGCGCGGTCACGGGCAGGCGCATCGGCAGCCTGTGGACGGTGATCATCGCGCAGGCGTTCACGGCCCTCGCCGCGACCGTCATCGTCCTGTTCTCGGGCGACAGCGTCCGACCGGTCGCGACGCTGGTGGGCGCTCTGTTCCTGAACGCCGTCTTCTCGGCGGGCGCGTACGTGACGCACTACCGCGCGCTCGAGCTCGGGCCGGTCGCCGTCGTCTCGCCGATCGGCGCGACGTACGCACTCGTCGGCGTCGTCCTCGCGATCGCGTTCCTCGATGAGCGCCCGAGCGCGCTGACGCTGACCGGCGGCGTGATCACCGTCGCCGGGGTGATGCTCACGTCGACCGACATCCGGAAACTCCGCGCGGGAACGCACGGGATGCCGCCCGGGCTGCCGTGGGCGATCGCGTCGGCGATCATGTTCGGGGTCGGTGGGTTCTACCTGGCGTACCTGTCGAGGCACCTCGGGTGGGTCGTGGGGCTGTGGGCGTCGCGCTGCGCCCAGCTCGGAGGGATCGCCGCCGTGGCGCTCGTGCAGCGACGCGATCTCGGCGCGCGCCTCCCGGCGCGCGCCGGGATCGCCGCCGCCATCGGCGTTGGCTTGGCCGACCTGGTCGGCGTGATCGGCTACTCCTACGGAGCGTCCGTGGGCCTGGTCACGATCGTCCTCGTCGCCTCCGCCGTGTTCCCGTTGATCGCGGTCGCGCTGTCGGTCATCTACCTTGGCGAGCGACCGGTCGCGAACCAGTACGTGGGCGTCGCGCTCACGGCAACCGGGCTGATCGTGCTGGGACTCGGCTGAGCCGGATCAGGCCTCGCCGTGCCGGTAGTACGGGGTCGGCTCGGGCGGCGCCGGGGTGTTGCCCAGGATCAGGTCGGCGGCCTTCTCGGCGACCATCATGACGGGCGCGTAGATGTTCCCGTTCGTGATGAACGGGAACACCGACGCGTCGACGACCCGGAGACCCTCCGTCCCGTGCACCCGCATCGACATCGGGTCCACCACTGCCATCGGGTCGGAGCCGTCGCCCATCTTCGCCGTGCACGACGGGTGCAGCGCGGTCTCGGCATCGCGCGCGACCCACGCCAGGATCTCCTCGTCGGTCTCGACGGCCGGCCCCGGCGAGAGCTCCCCACCGTCGAACGGCTCGAACGCGGGTTGCGTCAGGATCCGTCGGGCAACGCGGATCGCCTCGACCCATTCGCGCCGGTCCTGCTCGGTCGACAGGTAGTTGAACCGGAGCGCGGGGTGCTCGCGCGGATCGGCGGTCCGGAGCGTGATCGAACCGCGGGCGTCGGAGGTCATCGGGCCGATGTGAACCTGATAGCCGTGGTCGCTCGCCGGGGCGGACCCGTCGTAGCGCACGGCGATCGGAAGGAAATGGAACATCAGGTTCGGGTACGCGACGTCATCGTTGCTCCGCGCGAAGCCGCCGCCCTCGAAGTGGTTGGTCGCGCCGGGTCCCTTCTTGAAGAGCAGCCACCGCAGCCCGACCATCGGACGGTTCCGCCACTTCAAGTACGGCGCGACCGACACCGGCTGCGTGCACGCGTGCTGGACGTAGACCTCCAGGTGGTCCTGGAGGTTCTCGCCGACCCCGGGCAGGTCCTCCACCACGTCGATGTCGAGGGCCTTCAGATCCTGGGTGTTCCCGATCCCCGACAGCTGCAGCGTCTGCGGTGAGGCGATCGCTCCGCCGCAGAGCACGACATCGCCCGCCTCGATCCGTTGGGCCCCACCCCGGCCGTGGACCACCTCGACCCCGGTCGCGCGCCGGCCGTCGAAGACGATCCGCGACACGAAGGCACGCGTCCAGACCTCGAGGTTCTTCCGGCCCATCACCGGGTGCAGGTACGCGCGCGCCGCGGACAGCCGCCTCCCGTCTTGGACGTTCCGGTCGAACGGCGCGAAGCCCTCCTGCCGGTAGCCGTTGACGTCGTCCGTCAGCCGGAAACCGGCCTGCTGCGCCGCCTCGAAGAACGCGCCGAACAGCGGGTTCATCGCGGGGCCACGCTCGAGCACGAGCGGGCCGGAGTGCCCCCGGAACGGGTCGTCGCGCTCTGCCGCGAGGCAGGTCTCCATCCGCTTGAAGTACGGCAGGCAGTGGGCGTAGTCCCAGGTCTCCATCCCGGGCTCGGCCGCCCACCGCTCGTAGTCCAGCGGGTTGCCCCGCTGGAAGATCATCCCGTTGATGCTGCTGGATCCGCCCAGGACCTTCCCCCGGGCGTGGTAGATCCGCCGGCCGCCCATCTGCGGCTCCGGCTCGGATTCGTACTTCCAGTCGTAGAAGCGGCTCCCGATCGGGAAGGTCAATGCGGCCGGCATGTGGATGAACACATCCCATGGATAGTCCGGCCGTCCAGCCTCCAGCACGAGCACGCGGACCGACGGGTCGGACGAGAGGCGGTTGGCCAATGCGCTGCCGGCGGAACCCCCGCCCACGATCACGAAGTCGTACCGCCGGGCCACGCCGTGAGTCTGCACCAGGGCGCCGAGGCCCGTCGCGCGCCGTTGTCGAGACTGCAACCGCTACCTTGCGCCCGGCAGCCCGAGGGCAGAGCATCGCTCCGGTTGGCTCCATCCCGTCGAGGGGGGTCTGTTGGACGACGCGCCGCAGGCGACCGTTTCGTGTCGGAACGTCTGGAAGGTCTACGGGCCGAAGGCCGGTCGCATCGTCGGGACGCCGGATGCGGACCTGCCGCGCGGGGAGCTGCTCGAGAAGACGGGCTGCGTGGCGGCGGTCCGCGAAGTCTCGTTCGACGTCGTGCCCGGCGAGGTCTTCGTCGTGATGGGGCTGTCGGGCTCGGGCAAGTCGACGCTCGTCCGGATGATCAACCGGATCCACGATCCCACGGCCGGTCAGGTCTTGATCGACGGCGAGGACATCATGAGCCTCGACGACGAGCGCCTCCGGGAGGTCCGCCGCCGCAAGATCTCGATGGTGTTCCAGCACTTCGGACTCCTGCCGCACCGGCGGATCATCGACAACGTTGCGTTCGGGCTCGAGGTCCAGGGTCGGGACAAGGAGGAGCGGACCTCGACGGCAGGGAAGGTCATCGACGCCGTCGGGCTCCAGGGATGGGAGAACGCCTACCCGGACGAGCTCTCCGGCGGGATGCAGCAACGCGTGGGCCTCGCGCGCGCCTTGGCGAACGACCCGCAGATCCTCCTCTTCGACGAACCCTTCAGCGCGCTCGATCCGCTGATCCGCCGGGACATGCAGGATCAGGTGCTCGGGCTCCAACGCAACCTGAAGAAGACCATGATCTTCATCACCCACGATCTGGCCGAGGCGCTGAAGCTCGGCGATCGGATCGCGATCATGAAGGACGGCCGGTTCGTGCAGGTGGGAACGCCGGAGCAGGTCGTCGCGCATCCGATCGACGACTATGTCGCGGACTTCACGCGAGACGTTCCCCGCGCCCACGTGCTGACGGCGCGTTCGATCATGCGATCGACCGACGGCGCGGCCGGATTCGCCGGGGACGTCGACGCCGGCGTGGTGATCCAGGATGTCCTCCCGCTCGTCGTCAAGAGCGACCTCCCGCTCCGCGTGATGGACGCCGGGCGTCAGGTCGGGGTGCTGGATCGGACCGCCGTCCTCGAAGCGATGATGGAGGCCTGACCGCCGTGGCGGTCCCGGTTCGCGAGGTCGAGCGGATCGGCGCGGACGTCGGCCCCGTCGTCCACGAGCCGGCGTCCCCGTGGCGCCGACGTCTCTTGGTCGCCGGGGCGATCGTCCTGGTCGTGTTCCTCGGGGTCGCCCTGTTCTCGGGTGGCTTCCCCGGCTCGCTGACGGTCGATTCGGCGAAGCCCTTCAACGCGTTCAACGACTGGGTCGTCGAGAACCAGAACACCAACCCGTTGTTCGTCGACGTGTTGGTCCCGCTGCGGCACGGCATCAACGCGGTGTTCGACGACCTGGTCACGGCGCTCTCGCGCATGACTTGGCTCGGTGTCGTCGTCGCCGCCTCCGTCATCGCCGGCGTGCTCGCGGGGTGGAAGATGGCGATCCTGGCCGCGGTCGGTTTCCTCGCGATGGGCGTCCTCGGACTGTGGGAGGCGAGCCTCGAGACCCTGGCGCTGATGCTGTTCGCGGTCACGATCTCGCTCGCGATCGGGATCCCCGTCGGCATCTGGGCCGGGCGCCACCCGGCCGTGGAACGCATCCTCCGGCCGGTGCTGGACGCGATGCAGACGATCCCGGCGTTCTCGTACCTCGTTCCGGTGGTACTGCTCTTCAGCATCGGCACCACGCCGGCTTTGATCGCCACGGTGCTTTTCGCGCTGCCGCCATCTATCCGGCTGACGAGCCTGGGGATCAAGCTGGTGCCCGAGGGTGCGCTCGAGGTCGGTCGCTCGTTCGGGACGACCAGCCGGCAGCTGCTGCGGAAGATCCAGCTTCCGTTCGCGAAGCCCTCGATCATGCTCGGGGTCAACCAGACGATCATGATGGCGCTCGGCATCGTGGTGATCGCTTCCGCCGTCGGGTTCAAAGGGCTCGGGCGTGAGGTCCTCGACGGCCTCCAGAACCAGGACGTGGGCACCGCGCTGGCCGGTGGTCTCGCGATCGTCGCCCTCGCGATCGTGCTCGACCGCGTGACGTACGCGTGGAGCAAGCGGGACTATTCCGCCGCCGTCGGACCCGTGCACGTGTTCGGTCGAGATCTGCCCCGATGGATGGTCTGGGTCGGCGCCGTCGTCGTGGCGCTGATCGCGATCGGCATCGGCCGCCAGATCCTGCGGCAGCAGGAGTTCCCGACGGGCTGGGTGGTGGACATCGCGGGACCGGTGAACGACGTCGTCGACGCGATCACGCGCACGATCGGTGACGCGACCGGAGCGCTGAGCGACTTCATCATCCGGTTCGCCCTCGATCCGATCCGAGATCTGCTGGATGGCCTTCCGTGGTGGATGCTCTGCGGCGGCGCCGGGATCCTCGCCTGGCGCGTCTCGCGCCGCGTGGGTCTCGGCATCCTTTCGTTCGTGCTGCTGGCCGCGATCGGCGTGCTCGGGATGTGGGCGGACGCGACCGACACGCTCAGCCAAGTGATCGTCGCCGTGGTCATCTCGGTGGCGCTCGCGATCCCGATCGGGATCTGGTCGGCGCAGAGCGACCTCGTCCAAAGGATCCTCAAGCCGATCCTCGACGTGATGCAGACCCTGCCGCAGTTCGTCTATCTGGTCCCGGTGATCGCGTTGTTCCACGTCGGCCGCGTCCCCGGGGTGATCGCGGCGCTCGTCTACGC
>JBKOZW010000052.1:0-4336 GCA_046726095.1 Actinomycetota bacterium | reverse complement strand
CGCGTACTTCTGGGAGGGCGAGCCCGGCGACGCACGCGAGATCACGTACGCACAGCTCCTGGAGGAGGTCTGCCGGCTCGCGAACGCGCTCCGCTCGCTCGGGGTCCGCAAGGGGGATCGGGTCAACATCTACCTGGGGATGGTCCCGGAGCTCCCGATCGCGATGCTCGCGTGCGCGCGGATCGGGGCCCCGCATTCGGTCGTGTTCGGCGGGTTCAGCGCGGAGGCACTGCGCGATCGGATCAACGACGCGGAAGCCAAGGTCCTGATCACCGCCGACGGCGCGTGGCGTCGAGGTCAGGTGGTCCCGCTCAAGGCGAACGCCAACGAAGCGCTCCGGGAGTGCCCGTCGATCGAGCACGTGATCACCGTGCGGCGGTGTGGCAACGAGCACGGGTTCACGGCGGGCCGGGATCATTGGTACCACGAGCTGGTCGCCGAGCAGCCCGCGACGTGCGAGCCCGAAGAGATGGACGCGGAGGACTTCCTCTACCTGCTCTACACGAGCGGGACCACGGGCAAGCCGAAGGGGATCGCGCACACGACGGGCGGGTACATGACCCAGGTCGCCGCGACCCACCGGATGATCTTCGACATCCACGACGACGACGTGTTCTGGTGCGCGGCGGACTGCGGCTGGGTTACCGGACACTCCTACATCGTGTACGGACCCCTCGCGAACCACACCACGGGGGTGATGTACGAGGGGGCGCCGGACTGGCCGGACAAGGACCGGTGGTGGTCGATCATCGAGAAGCACCACGTCTCGATCCTGTACACGGCGCCGACGGCGATCCGTGCTTTCATGCGATGGGGGACCGAGTTCCCCGAGGAACACGATCTCTCGTCGCTGCGGCTGTTGGGCTCCGTCGGGGAGCCGATCAACCCGGAGGCGTGGGTCTGGTACTGGACCGTCATCGGTGGCGAGCGGTGTCCGATCGTCGATACGTGGTGGCAGACCGAGACCGGCGCGATCCTGATCACGCCGCTCCCCGGGATCACCGCGCTCAAGCCGGGGTCGGCGGGGCAGCCCCTACCCCGCCTCGAGGGCGCCGAGCTGGAGGGACACGGTGCCCCCGGGGGGCGGCGGGTACCTCGTCCTCACCCGGCCGTGGCCGGCCATCGCCCGGACGATCTGGGGCGATCCCGATCGGTACGTACAGACCTACTTCGGCAAGTACGGGCCGGAGGTCTACGTGGCCGGCGACGGGGCGCGCCGGGACGAGGACGGGTTCTTCTGGCTGCTCGGTCGGATCGACGACGTCATGAACGTCGCCGGCCATCGGCTGTCGACGTTCGAGATCGAATCGGCGCTCGTCGACGACCCCAAGGTCGCCGAGGCCGCGGTCGTATCGCGGCCGGACGAGCTCAAGGGGGAGGGGATCGTCGCGTTCGTCACGCTCAAGTCGGGGTTCGAGGGGGACGCGACGATGCTCGCGGAGCTCCGCGAGCACGTCGCGAAGGTGATCGGCCCGATCGCGAAACCCGACGACATCATCCTCACGCCCGACCTGCCCAAGACCCGCTCGGGGAAGATCATGCGGCGGCTGCTCCGTGACGTCGCGCGCGGCAATACCCTCGGCGACGTCACGACGCTCGCGAACGCGGAGATCGTGGAGCAGATCCACGACATGGTCGAGACCGCGTCGGCCGAAGAATGACCGTGTCGGCCACGTTGGGCGCTGCCGAGGCCACCTTCGTTGACGCTGCCCGGGTTGCCCGGCTCGCCACATCGATGCTGGATGGCTCTCCGCATGTGGTACCCGTGTGTCCCGTGCTCGACATGGATCGGATCGTGATCGCCTCGGCGTTCGATCGGAAGGTCGCGAACATCCGCGACGCGCCCGCGGTATGCATCGCGTTCGACGAGTACTCGGAGGATTGGGACCATGGGCTGTTCCAGGTGATCGTCTACGGAGAGGCGTACCTCGTGGAGAGCGGACCGGAGTTCGAGCGCGACGCGAACCTCTTGAACGAGAAGTTCCCGCAGTACCCGGTGAGCACCTCCCCGATCGTGGAAGGCACGACCGTGATCATCGAGATCAGGGTGACCCGGGTGTCGAGCTCTGGGTTCTAGCCGGGGGCCGACGGGCCGCCGTTGCGGGCGAAGAAGTCGAGGATCAGTCCCATGTGGTGCACCTGCTGGTCGACGCTGCCGACCGCATGGCCCTCAGGGTAGAGCTCGACCTCGACCGGGACCCCGTTCGCCCTCACCGCATCCACCCAGGGCGTGATGCCCTCCAGCGGGCACCTCGGGTCGTTCTCACCGGCGATCATCAGCGTCGGCGCCTTCACGTTGGCCACGTACGTCATGGGATCGCTGCGCCCATACGCGTCGGGAACCTCTTCAGGGGAACCGCCGTAGACGGCGACGTCCCAGGCCTGGAGCTCCGGCGCGCACGCACGATGGGCGGCGACGAAGTCACCCGCCGGGATCCCGGCGAAGATCGCGCGCCACCGATCGGGGTGGACGCCGGCGTTGAAGCACGCGAGGCACCCGCCCCACGACCAGCCGCTCCAGAAGACGCGTTCGGGATCGACGACGCCGTCGGCTTCGAGGGCGTCCAAGCACGCGATGATGTCCTCTGTCTCCGTGAAGCAGACGTTCCCGATCAGAGCGTCGCGGAACGCGATGCCGTACCCGGTGGAGCCCCGATAGTTGATGAGGATGACGGCGTAGCCGGCGTCGACGAACGCCTGGGATTCGGGGTCGTACCGGTCGCGCTCGTGCCACTCCGGGCCGCCGTGCACCGACATCACGGTCGGGAAGGGACCTTCACCGTCGGGCGTGACGACGAACGCCTGGATCCGATCACCGCTCGGGTTGTTGAAGAAGTACGGGCGGTAGGGCCGGCCCGACGGCGCCGGCTCATCCGCCTCCGGGAGCACGTCGCGGCCATCGTGGGCAACGGTCCGCGACGCGCGTGTCGCATCGCCCGTCTTGCACCACACCGATCCGTCCGGCCGGACGGCCGCGCCACCTTCCTCCTCGATATCGCCGTCGGGGTCGAAGATCAGGTCGATCGCGCCGTTCACAGGGTCGAGGCGGAAGAGCTGCGCTCGCCCCTCGTGCTCGTGACGGACGAGCAGTGCCGACGCGTCCGGCCACCAATCCACCGGGAAAACGGCGCCGGGGAGATCGAGCTTCAGATCGCGGCGTTCCCCGGTCACGGGGTCCCAGATGGCCGGTCGCTCGAAATCGCCGAGCTCACTGGTGAACGCGAGACGCTGGTCACCCGGCAACGGTGACCACGCTTCCGGCGCCAGGTTCCGCCCCGGGTCGACGAGGTCGCGGCGGACGAGCCCCGAGTCGACGTCGAAGACGCGGAGCGCCGCATGCAAGATGTCGCCGGCTTCGGCGTGACTCACGCAGAGGAGAGACCCGTCCGCCGAGAAGCCGCCCCCCATCGGATACATCCTCCCGACGCCGCTCGCGAACGGCGTCGACCAGAGCGCGCGCGGAGGCGTCCCGTCGTCGTTCACGTACGTCGTGTAGACGCCGTCGACCTCGATCGTGATCGCGGTCCTGACTCCAGCGAACGAGACACCCATGAGCCAGCCCTCGGGCAGATCCGGGAAGAGCACGTCCGGCCCAGCCTTCCCGGCGACGACGAGGTGTCCCCGTTCGTCACCCGTGATGTCGCGCCACCACGCGAACCGGCCATCCGGCAGGACCAAGGCCGCTCCGTCCACCCCGATCGGCTCCTCGCTCAGCTGCTTCCAGGAGCCGTCTGAGATCCGGTGGCTCCAGACCTGTCGCTTCCCGCTCCGGTTCGAGACGAAGGCCAGCGTGTCCGGGTCGCCTGCGGACCAGACTGGGAAATCGTGCTCGATGGCGGTGAACCGTCGGATCCAGTCGGGTGGCGGCATCGGCGAGGAGCTTACCCACGACGAACCTTGCTCGTGGTCCCCGCCCCTCAGAACGACTGACCGCGCCGCGCGCTTGCCACTCGGACGCGGTCCCCGCTACCATCGTTAGCACTCGCACCTGCCGAGTGCTAGCAGTCGGCACCCGGTTCTGAGAACGGTAAGGAGGGAAGCGATGGCACCGAAGCTCATCAGCTTCGACGAGGACGCGCGGCGGTCGCTCGAGCGGGGGATGGACCAGCTCGCCAACGCCGTCAAGATCACGCTCGGCCCCAAGGGTCGCAACGTCGTCCTCGAGAAGAAGTGGGGCGCGCCCACGATAACGAACGACGGGGTCTCGATCGCCAAGGAGATCGAGCTGGACGACCCGATGGAGAAGGTCGGCGCCGAGCTCGTCAAGGAGGTGGCCAAGAAGACCGACGACGTGGCCGGTGACGGCACCACGACCGCCACCGTTCTCGCGCAGGCG
>JBKOZW010000051.1:0-8398 GCA_046726095.1 Actinomycetota bacterium | reverse complement strand
AGCCGATCTCGCCGGCGATCCCGAACTGATCGGGGACGAGACCAGTTCCCCCGAGGAAGCCATCCTCCGACCAGAGCGCTCCACCGCCCAGGCCCTGCTCGTCTGCCACCACGCTGCCGAGCCATGCCCGCTCCACGTCCTTGGTCGCTCCCTCGACCCACGGCATCCACCGACCGATGCGATCTCGCTCTTCTTCGATCGCTTCCCACAGCTGGTCGAAGTCGTCCAGCTCGTAGCGTCGAAGCACCACGCCTTCGCCGAGGTCGACGGGCAACGGACTCATCGTTGGGACCGCCACTCGTGATCGAGGAGGCCGTAGATCACCAGGTCGCGGAACCCCTCGGGCGTCCGCACGCCGTCGCGCAAGACGCCCTCCTGTCGCATCCCCAGGCGCTCGGCGACCGCTCGGCTCCGGACGTTCCCGGTCGCGGCGCAGAGCTCCATCCGGTGCAGGCCGAGCTCGTCGAACGCGAACGCGAAGAACCGCCGACACGCGCGCGTGATGATCCCGCGGCCCTCGAACTCGCCGCCGATCCAGTACCCGATCTCGGCGCCCGCGTCGCCGGGGTCGATCCGGAGCCCCATCGTCCCAGCGAGGCGGCCGTCGACCCAGATGCCATTGGCCTCGACGTCGGTCTCGGACGCGAGCGAGCGGACGATGAACGCTCTCGTATCGTCCGCCGTCTTCGTCTGTGGCTCCCAGACCATCCATGGGTGCAGACGGTCGCGGTTGCGCTCGACGAGCGCGAAGGCGACCTCCGCGTCGTCGGGCGTGTGCGTGCGGATCTCGATCCCGTCGCCCAGATCCCAGTAGATCGGGTTCACGAGGAGCCGGGAGCTGCGGTGCTCGCCGCTTCGCGCTTGGTTCGCTCCTCGTCGTGGAGAATGCGACGGAGCACCTTGCCGACCATCGTCTCGGGCAAGGCGTCGCGGAACTCGACCTCGTGCGGGACGCGATAGCCGGTGAGCCCCTGTTCGGGATCCTTGCACCACGCGATCAGCTCGTCCGCGGTGAGGTGCGCGCCCTCCTTCAGCACCACGAACACCTTCACCCGCTCTCCGGTCCGATCGTCGGGGACGCCGATCACGGCGCACTTGGAGATCGCGGGGTGGTGGTACAGGACGCCCTCAACCTCGTTCGGATACACGTTGAACCCCGAGACCAGGATCATGTCCTTGATGCGGTCGACGATCTTGAAGTACCCCTGATCGTCCATCACGGCCACGTCCCCGCTGTGGAGCCAGCCGTTGCGGATCATCAGGGCCGTCTCTTCGGGACGCTTCCAGTAGCCCAGCATCACCTGGGGACCCTTGACGCAGAGCTCCCCCGCCTCGCCGGTCGGCATCTCCTGGTCAGGGTCGTCGAGCGACATGATCCGGACGTCGGTGTCCGGGATCGGCAGCCCGATGTGCCCGGGCTTGCGCACGCCGTTGAACGGGTTCGCATGCGTCACCGGTGAGCACTCCGTGAGCCCGTAGCCCTCGACCAGCTGGCCACCTTCCGTGACGCGTTCGAACTCCTTCGCGACCGCGAGCGGCAGCGGCGCCGCCCCTGAGACGCACGCCTTGATCGACTTCAGATCGAACTTGGGCGTCTGCGGGTGCTCGTTGATGGCGATGTAGAGGCGGGGGACGCCCGGGAAGATCGTGGCGTGCTCCTCGTGGATCAGCTCGAGCACCATGTGGAGGTCGCGCGGGTTCGGGACGGGGATCAGCTTCATCGCGTTCAGGACGCCGACGTTCATCGCGAGCATCCCGTACGAGTGGAAGAACGGGAGCGCGCACAGCATGGAGTCCTTGCCGTCCTCGATCACGCTGATCCAGGCGGTCGCCTGCCGGGCGTTCGACGTGATGTTGCCGTGCGAGAGCATCGCGCCCTTCGCGATCCCTGTTGTGCCTCCGGTATAGATCAGGACCGCGGGATCGGTCGCAGGGTCGACGTCGGCGACCGGCGGGATCGCGCCGGTCGCCGACAGCGCGTCGCTCCATCTGATGATCGGCGCGTCCTTCGGGACCGGCGGCCAGGGCTTGCCGGCGGCCTTCTGCTGCTTGCGGAACACGGCGAGCGGCGCGAGCAGCTTCTTGACCGGCGGCATGTAGTCATTGAGCCGGGTGACGATCACCGCTGTGTTCGGCAGACCCGCGAGCACCTCGGCGAAGTCGGAGTAGAGGAGGTCGGCGATCAACACGACCATCGGTTCGGCGTCCCGCAGCTGGTGGTCCATCTCGCGCTTGGTGTAGAGGGGGTTGTTGCCGATGGCGATCGCACCCAGGCGTTGAGCCGCGTAGTACGCGATCACGTACGGGGGCGAGTTGGGCACGATCATCGCAACGCGATCGCCCTTGACCACGCCGAGGCCCGCGAGCATCGCGCTGCAGCGCTCGACCTCCTCGAGCAGCTCCCGGTACGAGAGGTGCTTCCCGAACCACGCGATCGCCGGGAGGTCGGGGTATCTGGCCGTCGCGGCCTCCAGGAGGGAGAACAGGCTCTCCTGCGGGAACGGCTCCAGCGTCTTCGCCACGTCGGGGGCGTACGACGCGAACCAGGGTCGATGGTCGGTCATGCGCGGCATCATAGGCGGCATGGCTTCGGTGGCGCAGACGACGACGGGCGGTCAGCAGCGGGGGCTCTTCATCCGCGGCATGCGGCTGGTGGTCGCCTACGTCCGCATGCATCCGAAGCCGTTCTTCGTGTCGGTGGCCGGATCGCTGCTGTTCGCGGTCTCGTCGGTCGCGCTCACCTCTGCCCTGGGGCGCGCCACCGACCAGGTGTTGGCGCCGTCGTTCATCGCCCCCGTGCCGGCCAGCTCGATCTGGCTCGCCGTCCTGGCGCTGATGACGTTCGGGGTCGGGCGCGCCCTGGGCATCATGTTCCGCCGCTACTACAGCGGCGTGGCCGGGGAGCGCGTGATGGCGACCCTCCGTAACCGCGTCGCCGACCGCTACCGCGACCTCCAGCTCCAGTACCACCGCGAGACACCCACCGGGGAGCTGCTCGCCCACATGGAGGCCGACGTGAAGGCGGCGGTGGACGTGTTCTGGCCGGTGCCGTTCGCGACCGGGGTGATCGCGATGACGCTGCTGGCGCTCGCCCAGCTGACGCGCGCCGACCCGTGGCTGGCCCTGATCGGCCTGGTCCTGTTCCCCTCGCTGGCGCTGCTCAACCGGAGCTTCGCCAAACGCATGGAGGAGCCGGCCCGACTCGCCCAGGAAGACATCGGCGAGGTGTCGGCAGTAGCTCACGAGTCGATCGACGGGGCGCTCGTGGTCAAGACGCTGGGGCGCGAGGACGCCGAGACCGAACGGCTGGCCGTCAAGGCCCTCGCGCTGCGGAACGACCGCGTCCGGGGCGGCTACGTGCGGGCGACGTTCGAGGCGGCGCTCGACTCGCTCCCGACGCTGGCGACGGCGATGCTGCTCGCGGTCGGCTCCTGGCGGGTCGCATCGGGCGCGATCACGGTGGGGGAGCTGATCGGGTTCGTGGCGCTGTTCGGCCTGCTCTCCTGGCCGATGCGCTTCATCGGCTGGATCCTCGCCGAGCTGCCGCGGGCCGTCGTCGGCTACGCCCGGTTGGAGGAAGTGTTCCGGACCGACCCCACGATGAGCCCGCCGGCCGACCCGCAGGCGTTGCCGGCCGGGCCGCTCGGCCTGGACGTCGTCGGCGTGCGACACCTGTACGACGGCGTGCCGGTGCTCGACGGCGTGACGTTCGACGTGCGGCCGATGGAGTCGGTCGCGATCGTCGGGCCGACCGGCGTGGGCAAGTCGACGCTCGCGCAGCTCCTCGTCCGGCTCGCAGATCCGGACGAGGGGGCGGTGCTCGTCGGCGGCGTCGACGTCCGCGACGCGGACGTCGCGGCGCTCCGTCACGACGTGTCGATCGTGTTCCAGGAGAGCTTCCTGTTCGCGACGAGCGTGCGCGAGAACATCGCGCTCGACGTCGGCGTCGACGACGGCGACGTCGTGCGCGCCGCGATGATCGCCTCCGCGGACCGGTTCGTCCGCGAGCTCCCCCGGGGCTACGACACCGTGGTCGGCGAGCGTGGGTACACGCTGTCCGGCGGCCAGCGGCAGCGCGTCGCGTTGGCGCGCGCGTTGGTGCGAGCCCCGAGGGTCCTGATCCTGGACGACGCGACGTCGTCGGTCGACCCGACGGTGGAGGCGGACATCCTGGCCGCGCTCCGCCGGGAGCTGTCGACGACGCTGATCGTCGTCGCCTACCGACTCTCGACGATCCGCCTCGCCGACCGCGTGATCTTCCTGGAGGACGGGCGGGTCAAGGCGACCGGTCCCCACATCCACCTGCTCGCGACGGAGCCGGGGTACGCGGCGATCATCCACGCCTACGAGCGCGGGGAGCGGGGGTGAGATGAGCGCCGTCGTGGAACCGTTGGTCGACGACGAGGACGCCAAGGTCCCGGAGCATCTCAAGGGGGCGTTCGCCGTGCTCCGCCGCGGCATCCGGGAGAGCCCCGAGCTCCGGGCGGGGCTCGGCTTCACGGTGATCGTCTCCCTGGGCGTCACCGTCGCGTCCCTCGTGACGCCTGTCCTCGTCCAGCAGATCTTCGACAAGGGGTTCACGCCCACGTTCAACGCGCGGTTCGTCTACACGCGGTGCGCGGCCGCGTTCGTCCTGGTCCTCCTGGCGTTCGTCGCCGCCCGCGCCGCGGGACGGCGGCTGGTGACCGCATCCGAGAACGCACTCATGCACCTGCGGGTCCGCACGTTCCGGCACATCCACGCCCTTTCGATCGCGGAGCAGAGCGAGGAGAAGCGCGGCGTGTTCGTCGCCCGCGTGACCGCCGACGTCGACGCCCTCCAGGAGTTCATGGAGTGGGGCGGGATCGCGTGGATCATCTCGGGGGCCGAAGCGATCGGCGCGCTGGGCCTGATGCTCTGGTACTCGTGGCAGCTCGCGACGGCGGTCCTACTGTTGCTGATCCCGCTCCTCGTCGTGGTGTGGTCGATGCAGGCCAGGCTCACGGCGGCGTTCAACGCCGCGCGGACGCGGGTGGGCGAGATGCTGTCGGAGGTCTCCGAGTCGGTCATGGGAGCCGCCGTCGTCCGCGCGTACGGGCTCGACGAGCAGACCCACGGCAAGGTCGAGCGCGCGATCAGCGAGCGGTACAAGGCCGAGGTCCTCGCACACTTCCGCGCGGCCACTTTCTGGCCGATGTCGTCGATCTTCTACGCGGTCGCGCTGTCGACCGTGATCGTGCTCGGTTCGGTGTTCGGTCAGTCGTGGGGCCTCACGTTCGGGCAGGTCTCCGCGTTCCTGTTCCTCGCCGACGTGTTCCTGCACGTGTTCACGGATCTCCCCGAGATCTACAGCGAGACGCAGCAGGCGATCGCCGGGTGGCGCAAGATCCTCGCGGTCCTGGACATCCCGATCGAGGTCGTCGAGCCCCTCGAGGGGATGGCCCTCCCGCACGGCGCCCTGTCCGTCGAAGCCGACGACGTGCGCTATCGCTACCGCGACGGCCCCGAGGTGCTGCACGGGATCACGCTCTCGGTCCCCGCCGGCGGCCACGTGGCGATCGTCGGCGAGACGGGGTGCGGCAAGACGACCTTCGTGAAGCTGATGTGCCGCCTTGCGGATCCGCTCGCCGGCCGGATCGTGATCGGGGGCGTCGACCTGCCGGTCGTCGACGCGGCGTCTCGGCGCGCGAGGATCCGCATGGTGCCGCAGGACGGGTTCCTGTTCGCGGCGAGCGTTCGCGAGAACGTCCGGTACGGCCGGGCGGAGGCGACCGATCGCGAGATCGACACCGCGTTCTCCGAGCTCGGGCTCAGCGACTGGGTCGCGAGCCTCCCGGACGGGCTCGAGACCTTGGTGGGCGAGCGCGGCGAAGCGCTCAGCGTCGGCGAGCGCCAGCTGGTCGCGCTCGCGCGGGCGCACATCAGCGACCCGGGCCTCCTGATCCTCGACGAGGCGACGTCGGCGGTCGACCCCGCGACCGAGCGCAGGATCACCGAGGCCCTCCGGCGGCTGTCCGCAGGACGCACGGTCGTGACGATCGCGCACCGGTTGTCGACCGCGGAGGGCGCCGAGCGCGTGTTCGTGTTCGATGCAGGCCGGCTGGTCGAAGAGGGCACGCACCGTGAGCTGGTGACGGCCGGCGGCCGGTACGCAGCGCTGTACCGGAGCTGGCTCGGGAACGTGCGCGAGGGAGAGGTCGCCTCTGCCGCGGAGGCCACGGCCGACCGTCGCCGGTCCTGACGTCCCGGGCGTCGTCGACCCCGTTCGATAGCCTCGCCCGGATGTCGGACCAGCTCCGCGAGATGGCGCGACCCTCGCTCTTCCCGGACGAGGGCACCCTGACGCTGCCGGGACTCGACCGCCCGGTCACCCTCCGCCGCGACCCCTACGGGGTCCCGCGGATCGACGCCGAAACCCTCGCCGATCTCTGGTTCGCACACGGCGTCGTGACCGCGGGCGAGCGGCTCTTCCAGCTGGATCTCGCCCTCCGCGCCGCGACCGGCCGCCTGTCGGAGGTCTTCGGAGAACGTACCTTCGACGACGACCGATTCATGCGGACGATCGGACCGCATCGCGCCGCGCACCGGCACCTCGAAGCCTGGACCGACGACGACCACGAGATGCACGCGCGCTTCCGGGCAGGGATCCGCGCCTGGATCGACGCGGCGCCCGCGGAACCGATCGAATACACGCTGCTCGACCTCGAGCCGGACATCCCCGAGGACCCGCTCCCGTACGCCGCGTGCTTCGCGTACCTCGCGTGGACGCTCTCCGGCAACTGGGAGTCGGAGCTGCTGCGCGCCGAGCTCGACGAGCGTCTCGGTCGTGACGCCTCGGACCTCCTGATGCCGCACGCCCCTTCCGCGCGCGGCCAGGGCTCGAACGATTGGGCCGTAGCCGGCTCGAAGTCCGCCAGCGGCGCACCCCTCCTGGCGAACGACCCACACCTCCTGGTGGCGCAGCCGGGACCCTGGTTCGAGATCCATCTGCTGGCACCGGACTACGAGGCGAGAGGCGTGGCCCTCCCGTTCACGCCGGGGGTGATCCTGGGCGCGACGCCGCACCACGCGTGGGGCGTCACGAACGTGACCGGGGACGTCCAGGACCTGTACGAAGAGCGTCTGAGCGAGGACGGCACGGCGGCGCTCCACGGCGACGCGTGGGAGCCGTTGACCGTTCACGACGAGTCGATCGCCGTCCGCGGCGAGCCGGCGCCCCGAGAGGTGACGGTCCGCGAGTCGAGGCACGGCCCGATCCTCACGCACGGGACCGCGGGGATCCTGCGGACCACGTATCGGCCGCTCGATCGCGTCTACGCGCTCCGGTGGGCCGGGCACGACGTCGCGCTCCGGCCCTCCCTCGCCCTCGAGGTGGCGGCGGCTGAGAACGCGGCCGCCTTCCGGCGCGCCGTCCTGAAGGTCGGGGCCCCCGGGCAGAACTTCGTCTACGCCGATGTCGACGGGACGATCGCGTACCAGTGCACGGGCCGCCATCCGATCCGGCGGAGCGGCGATGGATCGCGCCCGGTCCCGGGCTGGAACGACGAGCACGAGTGGGTCGGATGGATCCCCCCAGAGGAGCTGCCGTGGGAGGTGGATCCCGAACGCGGCTACGTCGCCACCGCGAACCACGACATCCATCCGGAGGGGTACCGGTACCTGATCTCGAAGGACTTCCACGAGCCCTACCGGAAGCGGCGGATCGATGAGCTCCTGGAGGCGCGGGACGACCACGACGTCGCGTCGATGCGCACGATCCAGGCGGACACGCGCTCGACGCCCGCCCGAGACCTCTTGCCGCTCTTGCTCTCCGTGACGCCTCGGTCGGACACCGAAGCCGATGTGCTCAAGCTCCTCGGCGACTGGGACGGGGACATGGCCGCCGACGACCACGTAGCCGCTTTGTTCACCGCGTGGTGCGCCTCGATCGCCCGCCGCGTCCTCGAGCCGAAGCTCGGACCGGATCTGTTCGCGGCCTACCATGCCTGGCGCGAGACGTTCCATTGCTCGGTGCTGCCGGTGCTGCTCCGCGAGCCGGAGGGCTGGCTCGACGAGGGCGCGATCCTCGACGCGCTGGATCGGGCGATCGAGGACGCGGGCGACGCGACCTGGGGACAGCTGCACCGGTTGGTGATCGCGCATCCGCTCGCGTCGATCCCGGGGCTCGAACCGGTCTTCACGGCGGCCGACGTCCCGTTCGGCGGCGACGAGCAGACCGTCGCGCAGGGCGGCTTCGACGGCACGCTCGGGTTCCGCCCGGCCGTGATCTCCTCCTGGCGCGTGGTGTGGGACCTGGCGGACCCGGAGCGGAGTGTCGGGGTCGTCCCGACCGGGGTGAGCGGCAACCCCGCTTCCCCCCACTGGAGCGACCAAGTCGAGCTGTTCGCGGGGGGCGGGGCGAAGCCGTACGGCTTCGCCC